>JAHJRI010000167.1 GCA_018830885.1 bacterium
ACGGCTATCACAGCGATTGGCTCACACACTTTTACCCCCTAAAACCCCGGTCTAAACAGGGGGAGATCGAGAAAAATAACGTAATAGATTGGTATTTAAGCTTTAATAAACCCGTTCTGCCAGATATTTTTGACAGAACTCGAAAAGCAACAAGGAGAAATGATGATGGATATTCCAAAAAACATTATTGAGATGGTCAACAAACCGGGTCGGGTCGGGGTTATCTGTACCGTGGATCCGGACGGAAAACCGAATGCGGCCTACCTGGGCAGCCCCAGATTCAGAGATGACAATACGTTTTCACTGGGTATCATGGGGGGCAGGACCCTGCAGAATCTGAAATCCAATCCCCAGGCAGTTTTCTTCTGTGTGGAGGAGAGTCCGGTGGCCTTCACCACTCCGGGTTGCCGGATCTATCTGGCTGTCCGTGAGATATCGACTGAAGGAGCGCTGCTGGATCAGATCAAGGCGGAGATCGAAAAGCATGTTGGTCCGGAGGCGGCCAAAATGATGGCGGCAGCAGTGGCGTTTGATGTGACAGAAATCCGCAACCTGGTGGATATGTGAAACCGGTGGATTTAAACGTAACTTCATGACCGGGCACAGTTGCGGGGAACGATATGAAACCGGAAGTCAAAATAATTGATACATTGTGTTACATTCCGACAGAGGAGGTGATTCTCGATCTGATTGTTTCGCTGCCACCCCAGATGGCGCCCTATCTCAGGGATGTGTTTGGTCCCAGAATCGCGCCGTTGTTCGGGATGGAAGCAGAGGAGCTTTACCAGATCAAGACCACCCTGGGACAGGCGGAGATGAGGAAAAAACTGGCGCCGCGGATAAAGCCGCTGGCCATGCCGGTTGAGCGTTTTATCGAGCAGCTTGATATGATGGGTGTGGAGAAGGCCATTATTTTCAATCTGGATGAAGAAACCCCCAGCGGTTTAAAAGGGTTGCCCAACGATTACTATGCGGATCTGGTCAATCGCTACCCGGAAAAATTCATCGGTATTGCGGGAATAGACCCCCTGAAAGGGATGGACGCGGTCCGGGAGGTCAGACGATGCTACGATATCGGGTTGCGGGGAGTGGCGATGCGACCCTTCATGTTTGGTATTCCACCCAGTCATCGCAAAATGTATCCTGTCTACACAGCTTGTGTGGAACTGGATATGCCGATCTGGTTTCACCTCTCGGTCAACTACTCATCTTTGAATATGGAGGTGGAACGGCCCATCTACCTGGATATTGTCGCCCAGGATTTCCCGGAATTGAAGATGATCGCCGGACATGGAGGCTGGCCCTGGATCAGCGAAATGGTGGCGGTTGCCTGGAGAAATCCGAATATTTATATGGATTTTGCGTCCTATATGCCCAAGTATTTTCCCCGGCCGGGCTCGGGCTGGGAACCCCTGATTCACTATGGAAATTCAGTGCTGCAGGATCGGATTCTGTTCGGATCCACCTGGCTTTTCATGGGTCTGAGCATCAGGGAGTTGGCAGACCAGGTGCTGGATCTGCCGTTGAAACCGGCGGTTCATCAGAAATGGCTTTACAGCAATGCGGCTGCACTGTTCAATATCGGACAGGATTGATCCCTGTCCGGTCATCCGCTCGAATGACCATCCCGAAACCGGCTTGTCCGGCGGATAAAGGCAGAATTGAAGCACATGTCACGTGCGGCGTCGGACCTTCCTGGCGGAAACCGGTGGCAATGACGTAAAAAAATGTTGTAACTATTCACCACTTTTCTATTGCCATCATACCGAAGACCGGTATGTCATTGAACTCATTCTCGACAGTCATCCATGCCTGTCTCCGAGGGCGGTCGCTGACATCGCCATCCTGGCGATGCTTAACCACTCCCAATCCGTTCAATCACATACCGGTCCGCGCTCTGATGGTTAAATATGAGCTGAATAATCACAAAATGTTATCACAACATGATACGATTCGTTTTATGACAGGATCGGTCATTCACCAGGTCAGTAGCAGGACGGGACATTGTCAATCGCCATTGCTGACCTTGAAAGGAATCAGGGTGTGTTCATATATCCTATTGGAGATCAAAGATGGAAGAAAATCTGTTACTCTGCAGCTATTGCGCACGAATGAAATGTTTTAAGGGTGACCTTAGTGAGGTTCCCTCGTTCTGTCCTTCCAAGCTGAAACCGGAGGTATTGGAAAAAGCGTCCGCTAAACTGCATGAACCGGATAATAAACGGATGGCCCAGGATGTTGCCAGAACATGGAAGCAGTATGGGAAGCTGACACGGGTGGAAGAGACGGTCGAGTATGCCAGGCTTCGCGGCTTTAAGAAACTGGGGCTGGCATTCTGTGTTGGATTGGGGCAGGAGGCGGAGATGTTTACCAACGTTCTGCTGAATGCTGATTTTGACGTCAGGGCTGTCAGCTGCATGTGCGGCGCCTTGAGTTCTGACGATGTGGATCTTCCCGCCGAAGACAAAATCTTTGCCGATTACCGCCAGCCCATGTGCAATCCGATCGGGCAGGCCAACCTGCTGGACAGCGAGGGCTGCGAGCTGAACATCCTGCTGGGCCTGTGTGTCGGTGACGATACCCTGTTCATTAAACACTCCCAGGCCCCGGTGACAGTCCTGGCGGTGAAGGATCGAGTTCTGGCGCACAATCCCCTGGGGGCGCTCTACACGTCTAAAAATATCTACACCCGTCTGAAAACACGTAAACCCAGGAAACCGGAGACAGCCAAATAACAAACCGTTACCTGGGACACTGGTCAGGGACGGTTGACCGGGTGGCTCTGTTGCTGATCAAACCATTCGAAGTAGCGCACAGCGGCATCATGGCCGGATTGTTCCAGCTTTTTTTTCAGCACTTCTGAGAGATCAAAGTCGGTGGTACCGACACCACAGGTATCAATGTAGATGGTTCGTTGCCAGTCATCGCTGTGCAGGTGCGTATTTCCCTGATGCTCCAGCATGGTGGTCATCAAGGCCTGGATGTAATCAAAAAGGTCGTTGATTTTGTGATGCTGGGGTTCATCTCCGTCCCGGAAAACCCCGATCTCCTCCTTTGAATCCAGGCGGAACCCCAGGGTCTCCTTGTTGTAAATATAGGGAGAGGCGGAGGGATTCCGTTTCAGGAACTTGCTGTTCTCAGCCTGGTAATAGGCTGTTTTGATCCCCATTCGGGCCCTGGCTTCCGGTTCCAGGTACTTTTCCCGGTCGAAAAGCTTGACCGGAAAGTTGTCCAGCACACCGCCATCCACGTATACATCCCGTCGGGCGTTGCGACTGGCTGCGAAAAAGAGGGGGATGGACATGGAAATCCGGATGGCATCTGCGATTCGGCTCTTCGGCGTATGCTCGAAAGAGAAAACCTCGCCAAAGCGTGTGCTGAGATTGGTTCCATAGACATAAAGATCCGGTCTGCCCGTTTCCCGCAAATTTCGAAACGTGGCCGAAGCGCTCCCCAGTTTTTTTTCAATGAGATTGGACATCCACTGATGAAAAAAGTCCCCCTTGTACCAACCAAAATCAGTCATCAACCGGTTCATGTCGCGCACGACACCGAAATCGTCATCCATCAGGTTCTTGAAACTCAATTTTTTTAAAATCTTCCGCTGCTCGGTAATGGTATACCCCAGTGCGAAAAGGGCGGCATTGATGGCTCCAGCGGATGTACCGCCAGCTCTTTGGATATCTGTGAGGATGCCCCGGTTTTTAAGAACGGTCATGGCGCCCAGATAAGCGATTCCTTTGACGCCGCCGCCTTCAAACACGAGGTTTTTGAAATGATAGGCCATGGCTGTTTCTCCGACGGAAGGTTGCGGGTGAAATAGAATAAGGCTCAACAATTCAATAAATTAAATCATCTTATATCCATACGGGTCTGTAAAGTGGAAAGTAATGATGCCGTCAAGCCCCGACACGGGCGTCCAACAATCGGGTGAATTGTTTCAGCGGGAAAAACGGCTTCAGGTAACAGGAAAAGAGGCATTGATCGACGATCCGACAACCCGGTCCGTTATTAAAGGGGCACCAAAAACATGTGTGTATGTGATCATAACCGCTTCAAGAGGTTATTTATTCAGAAAAACGCATGAATCCATCCTTGGCGCTCCTGGAATCCATCCCTGGCTTCCAGGGTTTTCTGAACAAACAACCTCTTTCCGCTTACAGGTACCCCCACATATTTGGTGCACCTGTTATTAAAGGGGCTTTGCAATTGAAAAAGAATAATGCTTACAAATTTGGATAGATTTGTTATTCTCATTTTCAAATCATTGGGTTTACTCTTCAAAAAGAAGCGACCAATAACCAGGCTTTTAATGTTTAACCCCAGGGACTTCCTATGGCAAAACCAATAAAAAATACAATGTGGGACGAACGGTATGACACGGACGAATATGTCTATGGCATACACCCAAATAAATTTTTGGTGAGTATTGCAGACAGAATTCCGGTTGGAAAAACCCTCTGTCTTGGCGAAGGTGAAGGTCGAAACGCCGTTTACCTGGCGTCGCTCGGTCATGATGTGCTGGCTGTCGATTCCTCAGCGGTGGGACTTAAAAAGGCAAGACGGCTCGCCCAACAACAGGGTGTGGAAATTAAAACGACTGTGGCAAATCTGGCGGATCTTGAAATCCAGCCCAACAGCTGGGACGCGATTATCTCCATTTTTTGTCATCTCCCTGAAAGCATGCGAAAAGAGCTGCATCAGAAAGTGTCGGCGGGCTTGCGGTCAGGGGGTATGTATGTTCTGGAAGCATTTACCCCGGAACAACTCAAGTACAAAACCGGTGGGCCCCTCTCAGCGGACCTGCTGTACAACTTGTCCGACCTGACTGAGGAACTGAGTACCCTTGAGTACGATCATTCCCTGGAGCTGGAAAGAGACGTGCTTGAAGGTATGTTTCACACCGGACGTGCAGCTGTTGTGCAGGTAATTGCCTTCAAACCGTGACGGGGCTTGTGAATTCCCAAAATCGATGAATCTGAGATGACCGATCCAGCCCATTTTGTCATCGGGGTCGCCGGCGGGTCCGGTTCCGGAAAAACAACGGTGATTCGCACCCTGGCCGATAAAATCGGTCCTCAAAACGTGATTGTTGTTCAGCATGACTGGTACTACAACCACAACCCCCACCTCTCATTCGAAGAAAGAGCCCTTCTCAACTACGATCATCCCGATTCTCTGGAGACCTGCCTGCTGATCTCTCACCTTTCGGAATTGATACAGGGGCGACCGGTGACGGCGCCGCTGTATGACTTCAGCAATCACCTGCGAAAAAAGGAAACCCAGCTGGTCAAACCCCGGCGGATTATCATCATCGACGGCATTCTTATATTCAGGGAGGCGGCGCTGCGGGAACTGATGGATTTGAAGGTATTTGTGGACGCAGATTCGGACCACCGCTTCATCCGTCGCATGGAGCGCGATATCAAAGAGAGAGGGAGATTGCTGGAGTCGGTCGTCAAACAGTACCTGGAAACGGTCAAACCGATGCACGATCTTTTCGTCGAAAACAGCAAACGCTATGCAGATATCATCATTCCCCATGGCGGAAGAAATTCAGTGGCGATCAATCTGCTGATCGCCAAGCTTGAGTCGGTGCTTGCCAGTCATGGTGCGCAAGCCCCAGCAGGACGGCCGGACGCTGAATGAATCATCGGGCTGGAATCGGCTGAGCAAAACCGTCGGTTTTAACAGGCTGGAGACAGCGTTTTCCGACATCATGCGGCATTGCCCCCCGACCCCGGTCATACCGCCAGGGTATGACAACGGCCTTTTCTCTAAGAAAAGCGGACCTGTCGTGTCTGAATGTCTCGCTGGATGGCTTGGGGACGGGTCTGAAAAACGCCGGGAGGTGAATGTCTGCCAGGGGTGGCTCCCGTTTAGGTGCTACCGTTGGAGCGGCAGCTTGATGATGAATCTTGTCCCTCTTCCGATTTCAGATTCCACGGCCAGGCTCCCTTTATGTTTGCTGGTAATAATCATATAGGAAACCGAAAGCCCCAGCCCGGTGCCTTCGCCTACCGGTTTAGTGGTAAAGAAGGGCTCGAAGATCTTTTTCCGGGTCTTTTCATCCATTCCCGGGCCATTGTCCTGTACCTCAATCCTGGCCATATCCTCATCGATCATGGTCCGCAGGCTAATCTTCGGATTTGGTGTCAGCTGATGCCGGCTCATGGCCTGAGCTGAATTTCTGAGCAGATTCAGGATCACCTGTTCAATTTCGGTTTCCGTACAGGGGACAATGCTGAGGTCTGGATCGAACGACTTTTCGATTTCGATAAACTTGAAGTCATACTTCTTCTTCATGTCATAGTCCTGACTGGCCAGTTTCAGGGCTTTTTCGATAGTGCCGACGATGTTCACCGGGGCGATCTGGGATTCACTTTGGCGGCTGAACAGAAGCATATCCTTGATGATTTTGGCAGCCCGTTTGCCGGATTCCCGGATGCCATGTAAAAATTTGAAGATCTCTCTTTCATCGAGGTATTTCTGCAGATCGGCCAGGTCCAGGTTGTATTTTTCAGCGACATGGATGTTTTTGGCAAAATCGGGCAAAAGCCGTCGTTGCAGGTTCTGAGACCCCTGCAGGATCGCACCCAGCGGATTGTTGAGCTCATGTGCCATTCCGGCTGCAAGGCCACCGAGGGACATCATTTTTTCCGTCTGAACCATCACTTCCTGCGCTTTTTTCAATTCGGTAATGTCGTGGGCGATGCCGAAGACGGTGTGCTCGTTGAAGGGCACCATGCTCAGCAGGGCAACTCTCGAAGAGCCATCCGGCCGGAGATAGGTCGCTTCACCCATGGTCATGGCCTGTTTTGCTGACGAACAGGCTTGCAGACGTTCCGGGGCATGGCTGGGGGCCACATCGTGGACTGTCAGCTTTTTCAGTTCCGAGACGGAGCGCCCGGTCAGCCGTTCCGCAGCGGCATTTCCGTCCAGGTATCTCCCCGTGTTCAGATCCACCAGGAAAATCGCGTCACTGGAACGTTCAAACAGCATGCGATACCGTTGTTCACTCTCACGGAGGATCTCCTCTCCCTGTTTGCGTGCGGTGATGTCCAGTGCCGTAAATGTGACCCCTTTTGAGGGATCATGGGTATCGATCAGGGTCGACGCCAGCAGGATATCAATCAGGGAACCATCCTTCTTTCGCCAGCGGGTTTCCACAACCCCTGTTCCCTGCTCGGCGATCTGCCCGTATTTGTTCTTGCCGACCAGGGCGAACGCTTCGTCGGACATGTAAAGGATGCGAGCGCTTTTTCCGATCAATTCCTCTTTACTGTAGCCAACCATCTCACAGATTCGGTGATTCACTTCATACAGGACCCTGTCCTTAACCAGCCCAATTCCCGTCGGTGCGACACGGAAGATGCTGCGCATTTTGTTTTCGCTGTTCCGGAGGGATTCCTCCACCTGCCTGCGTTTGCGGTCCACCTGGGTCACATACAATGCCATCTCAATCGTGACACCCAATTCCCTTTCCTGGATCGGCTTCAGAATATAACCAAACGGCATCGTGAGTTTTGCCCGCTCAATTCTGTCCTTATCCAGGTAGGCGGTCGAAAAAATGACGGGGATTTCATATCGGTTGCGAATTATTTCAGCAAGGTCTATCCCGTCCATTTCTCCTTTAATGCGGATATCCATCAGGACAATATCCGGTCTGTACCGCTCGGTATCCGCTATGGCTTTCTCACCGGAGTCAGCAATCGATGTGACATCATACCCGAGGTTCCGCAGAAGAGATTCGATCCCCATGGCAACAATGGCTTCATCTTCAACGATTTGTATTTTCGCTTTTTTCATACGGGATCTGACACGTCGAGAATTCCTGAGAACGATTCTGAATCAGTACCATGGTCGCTGCAATAACGAGTCGGACCAGGAGACCCATGCTGAAAAATTCCTGTCAGGGTCTTTTTTTCCTAACCCGGTCTGTCTTTTCTTATTTTATTTAATATATTCGATGTTCGCGATTCTGGCAATTGCCGGACCGGTTCACAGTGCCGGTTTTTTAGAGACCGGACCGCGAATGGAGATCTTGAAAGTGGCAGACATGCGCTGGCAGGGAGATAACCGGTTCACATGTGAAGGAAATCCTGTTGTTAAAAATTTGAACCGGTGCGGCAAATGTGGGCGAAATTCCTTGCCATGGGGGTTATTGCCACAGGGGATTCAGCTGAAAAACGACATTGATACCGGTATTCAAACCTGACCACACCTATTCACCTGTATACACCCCAAAGGGTTTGTGTTTCAAGAAACGCATCAATCCTTCTGGATCTCCTGGAACCCATTCATGCCTTCCAGGGTTCTTGAAACACAATACCTTCGGGGCTACGTGAAAATCGAACTGAATAGACACACCTGACCTTAATCCGCGAGTGCGGCCTCAACAAATTCCAGGCGGTCCTGTCCCCAGAACATCTCCTTGCCTACGAACATTGTGGGGGCACCGAACGCACCCCGGCTGACGGCTTCATCCGTCAATTCCCTGAGCCGGTCCTTGACGGTTTGATCTGCGATGCCATCCATGAAGCGCGTGGGCTCGATATCGATCGTTTTCAACAACTCGGCCAGGGTTTCCGGATCGGCGATGTTCTGATTGTCGACCCAGACGGCGCCGAACATCAGCTCACTGTATGCGGCAAGGTTGCCTTCCTTCTGAGCCCAGACAGCCCCGCGCATGACCTGGATGGTATTGAAGGGGAAATTCTGGTTGAAGGTGAGAGGGACGCCCCATTTGCGGGCGCACAACTCCAGATCCCGCACCAGCCAGGCGCCTTTGGCGGGCACCGTCATGGGTGCGGAGTTGCCTGTGGCTTTGAAGACACCACCCAGTAAAAACGGTTTATAGATAATTTCGCTGTTTGTTCTTGCGGCTATTTTGGGCAACTGGGTATAAGCCAGATAGGATGCCGGGCTGACATAATCGAAAAAAAACTCAACTTGCTTTGCCATATACACTCCAGAGCAGGGGTTTAATATTTTTTGGGTGCTGTTTCCAGTGCGAACAGTATACCATCGCTGCCAGATCCTGTCACCCTGCGACTGTTTCACATCCCTGCATGGTTCCAGAAACTCTGCAACACTTCTGCCAGGTGAGGCTCGCTGCGGATGGTGTGGATATCTGCCCATCCCGAAGGGAAGAGCCTCCGGTAAAGGGTTGATGCAAACCGGTCATCAATCAGGAGCAGAGCCCCGCGGTCTGTTGCTGTCCGTATCAGTCGGCCGGCGGCCTGCAGCACCCGGTTCATCCCCGGATAGGTATATGCATAGTGAAATCCACTGCCGGAATGGGACTCGAAATAGTGGCGGATCAGGTCGCGTTCCTGGTTGATCTGGGGCAGACCGACGCCGATGATGGCTACACCGATCAACTGCTCTCCGGGAAGGTCAATACTCTCGCCGAAAATCCCGCCGCTGACCACAAAACTGACCAGTGATTTTCCCCGTTTTTCAGTGTAGTTTTCCAGGAAGCGGTCCCGTTCGGTTTCGGACATGGCTCGTTCCTGCTTGAACAGATCCAGACCGGCAGACCTCAATTTAAAACGCTCGTAGACCTCGTGAAGATAGTTGAAAGAGGGAAAGTAAATAAGATAGTTGCCTTTTTTCTGGGAGACAAAAACGGATAGATAAGCGGCAATATCATCATAGGAGTGCTGCCGGAAACGGTATTTCGTTGAGATCGAGTCAATCAGGCAGATATTGAGGTTTTCCGGCGGGAAAGGCGATTCGAGTTGAAATGACTGATCCGTCCCTTCAATAGCCCCAAAAAGATTGAAAAAGTAATCCTCCGGCATCAGGGTAGCTGAGAAAAATATGGTGGACAGACTCTTGGCAGTGGCCTTGCCGATCATCTGAGAGGGATCCAGGCACAGGAGCTTGATCCGGACATTGCTGTTTTTCTGCTCGAATGTACAGACAAAGGCCTCCGACTGACCCGCCATGCGGAAGATTTTGATAAAGAACATGGCCTGGTAATAAAGGTCCAGCAGCCTGTCCCGGTAGGACTGATCCTGACGGCCGGACAGGATGGCTTCGGCGGGAGCGATAAAATCCTCGAGCCGATCAATGAATGCCAGGGGGACCTCCGGTTCCACGGCAAAATGGACCTCCTGCAGTCCCCGGGTTTTACGGGTCTCCAGCAGGTAGGTGTTGAGCGCTTTCAGGGCCTGATACAGATCGTTGTCCTTGCTCTTGTCAACGACTTTCGTTAGGTCGAGAAAATCCTTTTTCTGGAGACTGGCGGAAAACATGTCCCGGGACCGCTCCACCAGATTATGGGCCTCATCAACGAGGAAAACGTAGTTATTGCTGGCGGTATTAAAAAAACGGGTCAGGAAAACCCGTGGATCAAAAAGGTAGTTATAGTCGCAGATGATACAATCGCATAGCAGGGAGAGGTCCAGCGAAAATTCAAAAGGGCAGATGCGGTGCTTTTCGGCGAAATGAACGACGCGTTCCCGGGGAAACCGGTCGTTGGAAAAAATGTCCCGGATCGCATCGTTCAACCGGTCATAATATCCGGCGATGTATTCGCAGTAATCGGGCTCGCAATAGGTTTCCGTCTTGAAACAGATTTTGTCCTTGGCTGTCAAGGTGATGGATTTGAGCCGCAGTCCATTCTGTTTCAACAGTTCCAGTGCATTCTCGGCAGCTTCCCTCGTGGGTGTGCGGGCAGTGAGATAAAAAATGCGATTGCTGGTGCCATCCACCATTGATTTGATGGCCGGAAACAGTGTGGCCAGGGTTTTGCCAAGACCGGTGGGGGCCTGGGCAATGAGCTTGTATCGGCCAGCGACAGCCTGCGCTACTTCATCAATCAGCACCTCCTGCCCCTTTCGAAAGGCTGGAAAGGGAAAGGTCAGATCCCGGATACTTCTGTCCCGGACAATCTGCCAGTGGTGAAACTCCCGGGACCGATCGAGAAAAACCCCGGTAACCTGGTTAAAAATCACAGACAGATCGGTCAGTCGGTATTGCTCTTCAAAGGTGCGGGTGTCGCCGGTGTCGAGATGATAATAGGTCAGGTGCACATGCACCTCGTCCAGATGCTGTTGTGTGGCAAATATATACGCGTAGATCTGCGCCTGGGCCAGATGAAGGCTGTTCATGGCCGTGTCCAGACCTGAAAGCGGTCTGCGGGTGGACTTGATCTCCTCAATGACCGTGCCGGTGTCGTTCTGATAAACGCCGTCGATGCGGCCATGGATTTCAAGATCGATATCCGTGTCCTTCAGGGTGATGGCAACGGGGACCTCTTTCCGGTAACCCTGCTCCCGTGATTCCTGTACCAGCTTGTGGACCATGATCCCTTCCAGGGCCCGATTCGGACTGATAAAGCCAAAATTGCCGTCCCCACTGTTCAGAACACTCTGTACCAGGTCTCTGACCGATATTTTGACGACGGCGTTTTTCACAACATCAGGATGGTCAGGGTTAACAAAAGGGCACCTTGATTAAATGAAACTCAGTCAGCATCAAACGCCAACCCCTGGGTGCGGTACGTTCGATAATTTGTAACGCTTCAGCCTGTAATCAGCCATCAGAGCGGGGACCAGTATGTGATTGAACGGATTGGGAGTGGCTAAGCATTGCCAGGATGGCGATGCCAACGACCGCCCTCGGAGACAGGCAGGGATGACTGTCGAGAATGAGTTCAATGGCATACTGGTCCCTTTTGGAGGGCAATGGAAAAGTGGTGAATAGTTGCGATAACGGTATCTATTCAGTTTGATTTCCGCTCAGCCCCGAAGGTATTGTGTTTCAATAACCTTGGAAGCCATGGATGGTTTCCAGGAGCTCCAGGAGGATTCATGCGTTTCTTGAAACACAGTACCTTTGGGGCGTATATCCGGTGAATAGTTGCGATAACTTTAATTAATCAAGGTGCCCACAATGGCAGGGACAGACGGATGACACCGCTTTTGTTTCTGCCTGTTTGAACAGAGACCATGGCACAATCGCCGGTTCTCGTCAATGAGGGGGCCGGGAACAGTCAACCGGCTCAGAACGGAAACCAACAGCAAGATGGGTTTGAATTCATTGACATGCAACCAATTATTTTTTAATGTAATGCATCACTTAAAGGATCTATTCAGATTCAGCTTATAAAAGCTAAGACCTGCATACACAGGTCTCAGCTTATGCTCAAAAAAAGTAGTGAATCGTTACCCCATACCAACCATTTTTTGCGTCTGTTGCTGTCCCTATTTATGACCGATCAACAAAGTTTTATCAGAAAAACGGGGATCAGGATAGCGCCTTTAAACCGGATACGGATTCTGATGCTGGCCGGTTTCTGCCTGGTCATGCTGCAGGGAGGATGCACAAAAAAACGGATTGGGCACCCTTCTGATCTGAGTCAGTGGTATGCTTCCCATTATCCGGATCGCCCGGAAAAAAAACAGGTGCTGGATGAAACACCTGCGGCTGCGTCAAGCACCGTGCCTGCACAACAAAAGGAACTGGAGAAACCGGTAGAAAGCAGTTTCAACCCCATCGGATCGATGACCGCGAACAAACCGCCGGTGCTGTTGAAGAGAGGAGAGGGCACGGAACAACCCATCGCGGTCTCAAAAACCATTCAAAATGGGGATACAGTCCTGACCGGTTCGGAGGGCAGGGCTTCCCTGAGGCTGACAGGAGGGGTCCGGCTCTATCTTGCCCCTTCCACCCGGGTGGCTATCAGCCGCAAGATCCTGGACGGGGACCGGGTGGTCTATCGGTTTCAGCTGACAGGAAAAATCCGGGTTGTTCTGGCCCATGGCAGTCCGGCTATTGTTACGGTGGAAACCCCGAATGCGCTCACTGAAAGGGTTGGCGATGATTTTGTCGTTGTCTACCAGTATGGCATTACCCGCTCCGCAGCTGTTTCGGGAAGGGTGAAACTGATCGCCCGCAGCATCAGGGATGAAAGTGTCATTGAAGAAAAAAAAGTGGCTTCAGCTCCGGCTGACGGAAGTATCACGCTGCCAGTGGATATCGATCGCAGTCTGGTGGCGGGACTGGAACATTCCGGCAGATTTGACCTGGATGTTGAGGCAGAACCGGTCCAACCCCCGCCAAGGGAAACTATAGTCGGGGCAGCGCCAACCCCCGTCCCGGTCCGGAAAAAGGGGCTTGAGCCATGGCAGATATCGGGGCAGATTCGGAAAGCAAACAAA
>JAHJRI010000168.1 GCA_018830885.1 bacterium
GAGATTTCAACATCGAATTCATGGCTATTGCTGGATGCCCAATCATGTCCATATGATTGTAGAGGTAAATCAAATACCGCTCTCAAAGATTATGCAGAACCTGTCATTTCGATATACACGATGGATTAACAAAAAACAAAACCGAATAGGCCATCTTTTTCAAGGTCGTTACAAAGCGATCCTGATCGATGCAGACACATATTTGTTAGAACTGGTTCGATATATCCACCTTAACCCTGTCCGATCCGGGTTAATTGATCGTCCGGATTTATACCATTGGAGTGGGCATAGATCCTATTTGGGATTAAATCCCGTAAATTGGCAAACGACAGATTGGATCCTCAGGAGATTCAATAATCATCGACCAAAAGCAATCAATGAATATCAGAAATTCACTTCCGGAGACACTGACGATGAAACCGAAAAAGCATTTTATTATGGAAATCAAAAAGGCATGGCAATATTGGGCGATGATACATTTATGGAAAAGCTGCCTGATAGTGAAGAGATGAACATCAGAAAAGGATTGGTTACCCTGAGTATCCCAGAAATCAGCGAACGGGTCTGTAACTATTTTGATATTTTGGAAGAGGTTATAAAACAGAAGCAAAATTGCAGATTGAGCGCAAGGTATCGCACCTATGTCGCCTTCATATACAGCGAGAATAAAGGTAGCATTAAAGAAGTAGCGACATATTTCAAACGAGATCCATCAACCCTCAGCAGACAACTGACAACCCTAAAACAGAAGTTATTTGAAGATAAAGTCCTGCAAAAGGAAGTGGCAGATCTGAAGAAATATATTGACGCATTTACGCAAGCCTGACCCCAATCCCGTCCCGGTAATATTCGCCGTTATATTTTGATTTTTGAGTCCCCTCCGAAAAGTCAAAAATCGCCGTTAACCGTCATTCCAGCGAAAGCCGGAATGACGGTTAAGGCATATACATCTGGACCCCGGATCAAGTCCGGGGTGACGATTTTTTGGCTGATCGGAGTGGACTCAATCCAACCGCTGAGGCTGTTTCAGCTCATTTCAAGGTCGGATCGAGCCGGTCCCTGACCCAGTCCCCGAGAATGCTCATTGAAAGTGTGGCCAGGAAGATGGTGATGCCGGGAAAGACCGTGATCCACCAGGCTGTTGTCAGGTAATCCCGACCGAAACCGAGCATGTTTCCCAGGCTGGTCATCGGTGGCTGGATCCCGATCCCGAGAAAACTGAGGGAGGTTTCCATGATGATGGTGGCTGGAAAGTTCAGGGTCATGTTAACGATCAGGGTACTGGAAATATTCGGCAGAATGTGGCGCAGGTAGACCCGTTTCGGGTTGGCACCCAGCGTCTTGACCGATACGGCATAGCCATGAGTCAGGGCGGAGAGGGTCAGTCCCCGGGTGATGCGCGCATATCGCTCCCAGCCGTATATCCCCATTAGAATAATAAACAGCATCATGCTGTTACCAAAGAATGCGAGGAGGGTCAAGGCGATGATGAAAAAGGGGAGTGAGGCCTGGAAATCGACAGCGACCATCACGATATCATCGACCCAGCCCCTGAAATGGGCCGCGACAAAACCCAGTGTCGTTCCCAGGACAGCACCGATGATCGTCCCGACAAAAGCCACCAGAAGACTCAGGCGGATGGAATAGATCAGCCGGCTCAGTACGTCCCGTCCCAGGTTATCGCTGCCAAGGAGGTGGTCCCAGTTTCCGCCTTCCATCCAGACGGGTGCCTGCAGGCGCGCTCGCAGATCAATCGTTGTATAATCGTTTGGTGACAAGATGGGTGCCAGAAGGGCGACCCCAATCAGGATGGTCAGGAACAGGGCCGCTGACATGACAAAAGGCGGGTAGCGCTTGAAAAAATGTCGCCTCTGGAAAAGAGAGTCGCTCCGGGGCATTTCTGCTGGATTTAATGGCTGGCGTTTCATGGTCACCCCTCCCTGCTTTGGGCTCTGAGGTCGCGGACCCTTGGATCCAGCCAGCCGTATGCGAAATCAACGATCAGGTTGGTAGTGACCATGGAAAATGAGATCAGCAGGACCGCTGTTTGCACCACTGCCAGGTCCCGGTTCGCTACGGCGCTGACAAGCAGGCGCCCGACGCCGGGCCAGGCGAAAACGTTTTCAGTCACCACACCGCCCACCACCAGGCTTCCGACGAAAAAACCGGCGATGGTCACAGTGGGAATGGCGGCATTGGGCAGGGCATGTTGGCGAACGACCTCTTTCCATGGGACCCCTTTTGCCAGGGCGGTACGGATATAGGGCTGATTGAGCACCTCCAGCATGGCTGAGCGGGTAAACCTGGCAAATACGGAAGCTTCAGCGGTGGCCATGGTCAGAACCGGCATGATATAGTGCCAGACAGTTTCGCTGCCTGCACTCGGCAGGATTTGCCAGGCCACGGAAAACAGCAGTATCAGCAATACACCGAGAAAAAAATTGGGAATACTCAGGCCCATCACTGACAGGGTCATCGTGACGCGGTCGGTGCGGGTATTATGGTGCAGCGCCGAATATATCCCAGCGGGAATACCGATCAGGAAAGTAAAAATGGCGGTCACACCCATCAGGGAGAGGGTTTTTGGTAACCGTTCCATAACCACAACAAATGCAGCCCGCCCATCAAGATAGGATTTTCCCAGGTCGCCCTGGAAAACATTACCAATGTAGACCAGATACTGCTGCCAGATCGGTTTGTCCAGTCCCCACTCCGCCCGCAGGGTTTCCATGGCACCGGCGTCGACGTCAGGCCCGAAGATCATCAGCACCGAGTCTCCTGACAGTCTCAGGACAACAAAAACAAAGGTGACGATGATCCAGATCGTCAGCAGGGCTCTAAACAGCTTTTGAATGACATATTGGCTCGACATCCGTTATCCTTTCGGGTTTCAAGCATCACCGCGGGCGACGTGACAGGCGACCCAATGGCCTTCCTGCAGCAGTTTGAATCGGGGTTCTTTTTCACGACAGATCGGTTTTTCCAGATGGCAACGGGTATGGAATCGGCAACCCGGCGGTATATCAACAGGACTGGGCGGATCACCCTTCAGCAGGATCCGTTTGCGCACCAGACCCGGCTGCGGGATGGGTACGGCAGAAAGCAACGCCTGTGTATAGGGGTGTGCGGGCGATTGGAACAGCGCATCAGTTGGGGACAGTTCCACAATTTTTCCAAGGTACATGACTGCGACCTGGTTGCACGTTTGCCGCACCACACTCATGTCGTGGCTGATAAATATGGTTGTCAGATTCATTCGCCGGCTTAAATCGGATAGCAGGTTCAAAACCTGGGCCTGAATGGATACATCCAGCGCAGATATGGGTTCGTCACAAATCAGAAGCTCTGGTTCAAGAATCAGCGCCCTTGCCAGCACGACTCGCTGCCGCTGCCCACCGCTTATCTCGTGAGGGTAACGGCGAAAGACATGATCCTTCAGCTCCAATGACAACAGCGTGTCAGCAGCCTGATTCCGGCAATTCAAACCAGACGCTTTTTTATGAATAAGCAGTGGCTCAGCTACCTGATCAATGATTCTCATGCGCGGATCCAGCGCGCCCAGCGGATCCTGAAAGACATACTGCATCTGCAGCGTCAACCGACGCCGTTCAGCTGGAGAGAGACGCGATATTTCGCGGCCCTTAAACATGACACGCCCGGACGTGGGTTTGTCTATATCTATTACCAGCCGCGCGGTTGTCGACTTTCCACAACCGCTTTCGCCCACGATGCCGAATGTGTCCCCTTTTTTAACGACAAAAGAGATATTGTCAACCGCCTTGAGAAGCGCCTTTTTACCAAAGAGTCTCGATATCCTGCGTATCTGGAAGTGCCGCACAAGATCTGAAACTTCCAGGAAAGGGGCGGTTTGGGGTACTGCGCGGGATGCCAGTGAGGTGTCTGAGCTCATATCTCTCCCCGCTGCGGGTTGAAACATGCGATACGTCGCTCTTCTCCCATGGAAACCAAGGCCGGATGCCGGTTCGCACATTCATCCAGGGCAAACTGACAACGAGGCGCAAACGCACAACCCGGAGGCATTTCATCAGGGGCTGGCACCGATCCCTTGATAGGCACCAGGGGCCTGGAGCGCCGGTCGATGCGGGGCAGGGAAGTGAGCAGGCCACGGGTATAGGGATGACGTGGGTCTGAAAACATATGCTGGACCGGTCCCTCTTCGACGATTCGCCCGCAGTACATCACGGCCATCCGGTCACAGGTTTCGGCGACGACACTGAGATCATGGGTGACCAGAATAATTGACATGCCCAGCTCGGTGCGCAGGTCCTTGATCAGTTCCAGAATCTGCGCCTGGATCGTCACATCCAGCGCGGTTGTCGGCTCATCAGCTATCAGCAGCCGTGGCCTTCCGGCCAGCGCCATGGCTATCATGGCGCGCTGGTTCATCCCACCTGAAAGCTGATGGGGATACGCTTTCAGTCGCTGTTGGGCCTCCGGTATGCCGATACGGGTGAGAAGCTGTTCCGCTGTCTTCCGGACCTGCGACACCGCCCGGGAGTTGTTCGCTGAGACATTCATGCGGATTGATTCAACGATCTGTCGACCAATGGTATGAACCGGGTTCAGTGAGCTGACCGGGTCCTGAAATATCATGGCGATACCACTTCCCCGCACAGCGGTGATCCCTTTTTCATCCAGATCCAACAGGTTTTGGCGTTCAAATGTGATCTGGCCCTGAACCAGTGCTTTGGGACCCAGCAATTGCAGCGTGGCCATGCAGGTTACACTTTTTCCACAACCGCTCTCTCCCACCAGACCCAGAATTTCTCCCGGGTCGATTTCCAGGTTTACGCCATGCAGACAGCGTGACCAGCCCCCTGGCAGATCGAAATCAACGGTCAGGTCCTTGATCTGCAGCAGTGGGGTTGCCTGGCCACATGGCTCCGGGATTGAAGAGGCTGTTGACATCAAGGTCCGCCTACCTGAAACTCAGATTGGCCGCTGTCAGGTCCATGAATTCTGCCGGGTACGGCTGCCAGACAACGTTATCACGAATACCGTAAAACATCGGCAGCGTGTGCAGAGAGATCTGAAACCCTTCGGTTTCTACAATTTCCAGCATCTGACGGATCGCTTCCCGACGTTCCTGCCGATTCGTGGTGGTGAGCATCTGTTGGCCCCATTTATCGAAGGCTTCCGGCACAACACAGAACGGCTCCTTTCCACCATATATATTCTCGTACCTGAAGGGGGACTTGGGTCCCAGCCGCCGCCAGAGCAGTCCTTCCGGATCAGCGTAGAACGCAGAGTGGGACATGTTCACCAGGTGCCGGGTGTCATCGTTTTTCAATACCTGGGACCAGTTGTCCACAATATCCAGCTTGACATTCAGCCCGACGGCCTTCCACATTTCGACCAGGATCTCAGCCGTGGCGACTTCGAGGGTGTAGTAGTCAGGCATGACGCGGTAATGGATGGGCTCTCCCTTATATCCGGCTTTTTGAATCAGTTCGCGAGCCTTTTCCGGATTGTAAACCAGGCCCTGGAAATCCTCGATCCACATATCCCCTGACATCTTGACCTGGAACCCATTGGTAACCGTGGCCCGTCCATAATAGAGGCTGTCAACGATCAACTGCCGGTCTATCGCCATAGCCAGAGCCTGGCGCATCTCTTTTTTGCCCAGGACCGCGTTGGTGGAATCAATCTGAACCGCGCGTATGTTGGGAATGGGTCCCCCAACGGTAGAAATGCCGGCGTAACTGTCAACGCTTTTCAGTTGATCCGGCGGAATCTCCGTTGCAATATCGTACTCACCGGTTTTCAGACCCGCAATGCGTGCAGCGACTTCCGGTACACTCTTAAACAGGATGGAAGCGACCGGTGCTTTGGCGCCCCAGTAGTCCGCAAAGGCTTCCAGCTTGATATAGTCACCACTTTTGAGCTCTGCCAGTTTATAGGGACCGGTGCAAACGATATTCCGGCTCCAGGTTTCCCAGTCCTTTGCCGCGAGAAACGCTTTTTTGCTGATGATCTCGCTCATGTAGCTGGCCAACCGCTTTTCGAGCAGGAAATCCGTGCGCTTGGAACTGATCCTCACCGTATAAGGGTCGATAACCTCCGGCAGGTTGATATCGCCCAGGTACATCTGGGCCAGTACCCAACCCCGTTCTTTGTTGAAAAATCGCTCCTCCCCAAAGGTGAAGGCGACATCTTCTGAGGTCAATTCTTCCCCATTGTGGAATTTAACCCCCTTCCTCAGTTTGAATTCGATGGTTCGATCATCAAGACGCTTCCATGATTCTGCCAACGCCGGCTTAATCTTCATGTTGTCCTTGTAGTCGATTTTTAACAGCGACTCGCCGACATTGAACAGGATACGCATGTGAACGTTACTGTTCACCCGCATTGGCTCCATGACGGGTGGTATTTTCTGGACCGCCACCTTAAATTCTCGATGGCTGTCAGCCTGAACACCAACCGGTATTGCGATACCGAGTACGATTAAAAAAGAGCCAAGTCCAAAAAGCATCAGCGATTTATAAAATTTTGCTTTCATTTGTTGCTCCTCCCGTTCTGGGGGTTAACTGTAAAAAGGACAACCATGGTCGATAAACTATTCAATCGTCGCGTATCCTGTCTTACGCGCATAAACTGAAAAGGGGTGCTGAATTTCTGAAAACAAACGGGTTGTGTCGAATAGAACCTTTTTCAGCAGGTTATTCCAGTTCCACGACACCTTTCAAATCCACCATTAAATGGGTCAGGGATTTTTCGTTGCTGGTCATGCGCCAGGATAGCATTTTCCCGGCATATTCAAGCAGCAGCCCGGAATATTCCGGGTAGCCGGACAGATCCTGCAACTCATCCGGATCGTTTTGTAGATCAAAAAACAGCGGGGGAAGTGCTGCGAAATGGACATATTTATAGCGTGTATCCCGGATTACCCCAAATACACAATCTTTGCGGTCAATTCCCAGTGCCTGATCCGGTGCATCATACCCTTCCGCTGCATCAAGATAGCGGAAGTCGCCTTCCCAGTGTACTTCAGTACGCCACCCGTCTGCTGGCCGACCTGTCATGAACGGCAGCAGGGATCGCCCCGCACACTGACGAGGAATCGGGGACTCGAAAAGGTCCATCAGGGTTGGCAGCAGATCGACATTCTCTGTAAATTCATCGATTGATATTCCAGAGCAACGGTGTGGATAGCTGTCAGGGAGGCGGATGATCAGTGGTATATGAAAGCTCTGGTCAAAATACCCCTCGGGCATCATCAGATGATGGTCACCCAGCTGGGCACCATGATCACTCAGGAAGACAATCAGGGTGTTTTTATATTGACCGGTATCTTTTAAAAGTTTGATGATCTTGCCGATGTGATCATCAACCTCCGTCATCAGCCCGTAGTATGTGGCCCTGAGCTGTTGCATGGACTTCTCGTCCCGTGGAAAAATTGTCTCTGTATAACTGCCGTTCTTTGCTCCCTGTTCCAGCAGGTAGGCGAGAAAAGGGTGTTGACGGGCCTCTTCCTTAACAGTTACCGCTCGCTTGAACGGAGGAACGGTTTCAGGATCATAAAGCCGGTTGTAAGGTTCGGCCGCGAGATAAGGGCGATGAGGTCGGAAGTAACTGAGATGCAGAAACCAGGGTTTGTGCGAAGATTCACGAATAAAAACCTCCGCCCGGTCAGTCAGAAACGCGGTGTCGCTTTCTTCTTTCGAATAGGGAGCCGGGGCAAAGGTCTTCCCTCTTTTTTCGGCACCGGGATATCCCACTACCGATTCGTAATAGAGGTCCCGCAGATTTTCCGGCAGTTCATACCCGCGCTCTTTCAGCCATTGAGCCCAGTATCCGGGAACATGTTCACTGGACATACCCAGAAAGGTGTCAAATCCGGGAAGAATTCGGATGTTCCCCTTGAGCCGGTCATCATCTGGCGCGTATTGTCGCGGATCTGGCGCTGTATCTGTATAGCCTGCCAGGGCAGGGTCATATCCCAGTTTCTTGAACTCCAGGGCGATATTGGTCAAACGGGCATCAAGGGGGACCCCGTTTTCGATCACCCGGTGATGGTTCTGGTATGTTCCGGTATAGATGGAAGCCCGGCTGGGACCACAGGGAATACACTGGGCGAAATGGTTGCGGAAAAGGACCCCTTCTCCCGCTAACGTATCCAGGTTTGGTGTTTTAACAGTCGGGTGTCCCAGAATTGAGAGGCAGTCTCCACGCCATTGATCAGCAGTCACAAACAATATGTTGTTTGGTCTCATCGATTCACCCGGGTGTTGTCTGGCAGGTTGGAATTTGCTTTTACTGGCTAAAGGCATATTTCCAATAAATTTGGGGTATGTCAACAAAAAAACAATAATATTACTGCATAAATTTGACATTTATTGTTGATTTATGTGGTTTTATCCCATAGCCTGTCATAACAAACAATGACTCGAAGGGAAAAACAAAAATGAAAATACCTGAAATACGACGGTCTGAGATCAGCCGTCTCGTGCTGGAAAACCGGCGGGAATCCATAGCCCATCTTTCGGAAACACTCGATGTATCAGAAGAGACCATCCGTAGGGACCTGAATGTTCTGCATTCCCGGGGTCACCTGGTAAAGGTCCATGGCGGTGCGGTTGCCCCCGACACCCCCGGACTTGGAACAGCCGAACGACGCAGTATTCAACAGGCGGATGAGAAAAAACGCATTGCCGTTGCGGCAAAAAAACTGTTTAAGCAAGGTGACAGCCTGATGATCGATGCCGGTTCCACCACTGATGCATTTGCTGAAGCATTGTCAACAGTACCATCCCTGACTGTTATCACCAATTCACTGCAAGTCGCACAGACTTTCTGGCATGCCGGCAATGGTCATTCAGTCATACTGGTCGGTGGGGAACTGCGCCTGGATACAGCCGAAACACTGGGTGAGATTGCTCTGCAGCAACTCAGCCAGTTCAGTGTGGATCATGCGGTTCTCACCATCGGTGGAATCAAGGAATCGGGTGAAATTATGCGTTATCGGATCGATGAGGTGATGATTGCCAGAGCGATGATAACACACGCAAAAAATGTAACAATCCTGGCAGACCATACGAAGATGCTGACCCCGGCATTGATGAAAATCTGTGACATGGAGCAGGTTACCAATCTGGTTACCGACCGGGACCCGCCCGACAGCCTCAAATCGCTTTTGATTGATGCCGGTACCCGACTGATTGTCGCAAACCTCTTATAACCAGCTGGTATTGACAGTGCTGCTACCGGGAAATCAGGATAAAATCGTGGAAGACGAAAACCAATGACAAACCCTATTTGTACGCTGAGCGCACAACAACTGCTTTCGGCATTTGAAAAAAAAGCGCTCTCCCCTGTTGAGGTGATGGAAGCGATACTGTCTCAGGCTGAGGCGATGAATCCATCGCTGAATGCCCTGTTTGGTGACGATCCGGAAAATGCAATGACACTGGCACGCGCATCGGAGCAGCGTTGGCAGAAAAACCAGCCCCAGGGGTACCTTGACGGACTGCCGATTACCGTCAAGGACAGCATCAAAACCATTGGATTCCCTTCCTGGCATGGATGCCGGGCCAATATGCATAAACCGCTGGATAAAGAGGATGCACCACCGGCTGCACGTCTTAAGGAAGCCGGGGCGATTATCTTTGCAAAAACGGCCATGCCGGATATTGGCATGCTCGCTTGCGGTGTCAGTTCTGCCCACGGGATTGTTCGCAATGCATGGAATACAGATTTCAATCCCGGGGGCTCAAGCGCGGGTGCTGCCACGGCAGTGGCGGCCGGGATCGGTCCGTGTGCGATTGGAACAGACGGCGGGGGCTCAGTACGACTGCCGGCGGCCCATTGCGGCCTGTTCGGGTTTAAACCCACCAACGGCCGAATTCCTCACACGCCGCCGGATCCAATACGCACGGCCGGGCCGCTGACCCGGAATGTAGCTGACAGCGCTCTCTTGATGAATGTTTTATCACAGCCTGACAGCCGTGATTTCGGATCGCTGCCACCGCTCAATGTCGACTATCTCGCCAACCTTGAACGAGATTTGAAAGGGTTGAAGTTAGGGCTCCTATTGGACATCGGATTTGAACCATTCGTTTCCGATGAAGTTGTCAGCGCCGTAAAAAAGGGAGCGGAAGTATTTCAGGCGTCCGGTGGGAGAATAGAGCCGGTATCCCTGGAATTTGATTTCGATCCCATGGCAGCGGTCGAACGGTATTTCATGGTTCGCAGTTTTCTTGAATATGATGCCCTGACCCCGGATCAGAAGCAGCAGGTTCTGCCCTATGTCGCACGATGGGTGGAAGGGGCACCGGCCATATCCGGCATACAACTGGCAGATGCATTAGTGAAGATTGATCGGATACGGACCATCGTCAGAGAACGATTCGAAGACTATGACTACATTATTTCGCCCGTGATGCCAACGGTCGGGTTTCCGGCCGAGGCGCTCGGAGTCGACGGCGATCACCCCATTGCCCATATCGGATATGCCGGGCTTTACAACCAAACCGGACAGCCGGCGTCCAGTATCTGCTGTGGGTTTGCTGAAAACGGCCTGCCGATCGGTCTGCAGATCATTGGCAAACGGTATGATGACCTGGGCGTTCTGCAACTTTCCTGTGCTTACGAACAGAGACGAGGATTTGAGATACCCTGGCCGATGTCGATCCAATGACGTCTTTAAATGGACTTCCCGTCGGGTCAGAAAAGTTAAATTCCTTCAAAGCGCTTGTTTACATTAGATACAGCCGAAAAAAAGACAATAATTCCGTCCATCGCTCAAAACGCTTTTTAAAAACGGAATTTATACAATATCACAATCAAAAAGCGAAATGAAGAAATCTGACCGTCTGAAGACGGTGGCTCAGACCTTACGGAAGTATTGTTAAAACGTAGAGAGCAGGGATTTGAAAACGAAGTTAAGGCGAGATCCTTATTAAAATTTTGAATTAATAGGATAATAGAGACCGTAAAGGTACGCTGACCATTTGTCTTTCTGAGGCAGTTTCACCTTCTTTCTTATCCGGGTTGAGATCTCGAACAGGAAACAGCAGGCGATTATCTTTACCCTGATGATTTCTTTGAAGGAGATAGTAAGATTTTTGTATCTATTCAGTTTGATTTCCGCTCAGCCCCGAAGGTATTGTGTATCAAGACCCCTGGAAGCCATGGCTGGCTTCCAGGAGCTCCAGGAGGATTCATGCGTTTCTTGAAACACAATACCTTTGGGGCGTATACAGGTAGATAGTTTCCGATTTTTCCCATTAATGAAAATGACTCAGTACCTTCCATAAGTATCATCATCAAGGGTAATTGTGCTGCCCCGCTGCTCCCGGTTGTTCACTATCAAAGGAATCGTCTTTTCGGCAGCAGGTTCTGTCTGGAAAACCTCACTGGTATCAGGTTGTATTGTATGGTTTTGAAGCTTAAATTTTGTCATCATCTCTTTCATCTGCATCGCCAGACCCGTCAATTCATCCGCGGCAGAGCTGGTTTCTTCGGTATTGGCAGCGTTCTGCTGAGTTACATTTCCGATCTGTTCCAAACCTTTATTGATCTCAGAAATTCCCTCTGCCTGCTCCTGACTGGCTGCTGATATTTCACTGACCAGTCCGGCAACATTGGTGATATTTTCAAGTATTTCCTGCAAGACGTCTGCAGTCTGGCTGGCAATACTGATTCCGTTTTCAACTTTCGGAGCAGCGCTTTCTATCAGATCCGTGGTCTCTTTGGCCGCTTCCGCGCATCTTGCTGCCAGACTTCGAACTTCTTCAGCAACCACAGCGAATCCTTTGCCGTACTTCCCTGCTCTGGCGGCTTCGACTGCTGCATTCAGGGCCAGCAAATTGGTCTGGAAAGCAATTTCGTCAATGACCTTAATTATTTTTGCTATTTTCCCACTTGAATCGCTGATTTCATTAATTGCCAAAATCATCGACTTCATCTGGGTATCCCCTTTTATAGCCGTATCCTGGGTATGCTTGGCAAGGTCATTGGCCTTAGCGGCGTTATCAGCATTAATTCTGGACTGGTTCCGGATGTCATCCGTCGAACTGCCAATCTCTTCCAAACTTGATGCCTGCCTGGAGGCGCCTTCCGAAATGGTTTGGCTTGAAGTGGCAACCTGACCGGAACCGGAAGCCATTTCGTCGGTCACTTTGGTAATCCGGCCGAACACCTGGTTTAGATTGGCCACCATATTCTGCAACGATTTGCCAAGCGTATCCGATTCAGAAGCGAGTTCCACCTCAACAGACAGGTCTCCTTTTGCGATCTGCTCGGCGAGATATACTTTAGTCTTCAAAGCATTGACCATCTGGTTCATCACGACCAGCAACTGGCTGATTTCATCGTTGTTTGTATCACTTTTAATATCCATATCGGAATCCGAGGACAGATCCCCTGCAGATATCCTTTCAGCAATGGCAATGACGCTGTGAATCGGCTTGATGACGATCCGCGAAAGCAGTAAAAATATCGCAAAACAAAGCAGAACCACACCAACCACTGATACTGCAGAAACCAGCAGAATAACAAACAGCAATGCTTTCTCTTTTGCATGACCCGTGTCTGCTATGATCTGTTCAACACGGGTCGCTGCATCAGCAATATTCTTTTTGACAGAGGCATCATCCAGTCCCACTTCAACCTGACCGACCAATTCACCGTCGAACATTATTTTCTGCTTCAGTTTTATTTCAGTTGTCTGATCCGTCACTTTGGTCAACGGTTTGTTATCTTTATCGTAAAAAGTAACAAATGCGATTTCAGGGTCGGTTTTGCCATTAGCGGCCAGTTGTTCCAGGGTATCAAAATCGTATCCAACAATTAAGGCGGCACTATTCTGGGCCAACAGGACCATGATTGATTGCCCCTTCTGTAATAAGCCATTCTTGAGCAATGCCTCCCTGCTGGACTTCTCATTTTCCAACACGTTAACAAATGCATTCGATTGTTGTGACTGCGAATTGCTGGTCACTAAAATAATCAGCACGACCAGGATCGCAATTAAAATAGAAGTCAGCAGCGAGACAATGGAAACAAATTTTCTCGTTAATGAATTTTTCATCATTATTCTCCAAAAGCACCATATTTGATTTTTGTCAGACATTCTTTCACTGGACCATAATCGAGTGGTGCATTCCATCCAACAATCTTCGCTGACTTTGCTGCATTTGAATCAGCAGGCAAGCTGATCAATGCGGCTGCGACCTTTTTAGCCATGGCGTCATCTGTTCCCTTAAGTGTCGCCATGGGCCATTCGGGATACAGGCGAGTGCTGTGCACAAAGGGAAAATCATCGTTTATTTGATGAATAATTTTAAAATCACTTAATTTGATCTTGCCCTCGTCCTGCATTCTTTCAAGTGTGTCTGATCTGACCGTACCGACATCCACGGTCCCATTTTTAACGGCAAGCACAACATTGTCATGTTTTTTACCCTCCAGGAAATTAGCGGTATCTGTTTTCGGGTCGATGCCATTTTCCAAAAGTAGACGCCAAGCCATATGCCCACCGCCAAACGAGGAGTATTTCACGCACATGAACGTCTTTCCTTTAATTTGAGAAATATCGTTAATCCCACTGTCGTTTTTTGAAAACAACACGCCCCCAAATTCCTTCAATGCCTTACCTTTTCTGGAGTTAATCAAGGTCGCGATGGCCCGAACGCCATATTTTTTCTCCATTTCGACATAAAAGGCGGAATTGGCCAACATGAAATCGATCTTGCCTGCCTTGACCATGGGTTCAATCGCCGTAAATTTAAGCGGGATAATCGTAAATTTTTCCCCGGTCTTCTCCGTCAGATAAGCTGCTGTGGCCCCCCAGTCTTTTAACGCTTTAGGTGCCCCACGTTTGGCCAAAACACCAATTTTATATTCGGCAGAGACAGATCCGGTCAGACAGATCATTGCGGCAATCATAATCATGAATGTTCTTTTTATCATACGTTCCTTTTCATCGTTATTTTGAATTCTTAAAACCCGGTGAAGAAAAAGATCATACCAAGCAAGTTCTTCACGTTCAGGTTGATCCCGAAAGTTACCGGTTTCAATGAAATAATATTGATGATGTCATTTTGCACATTGCATACCTGTTTTATTTTATTCTTTATTACAGATAGTTAGAAATATAGAGCAAGGTACCGTCAATCGATGTGATCGATTATAATCGTTTTTTATAGAAGTGACGAGAAACGGCTAAATTTTGTCCGATTATGTCGAATCACCCCGTTTATCAATCTGATGGCATCTGAATCTGTGTGAAATTGAACTTATTCCTGGTGTTCTTCGTTGCGAGGCTCGGGAATTCTACCATGGTCGTCTTCCGAGGACGGTTCTTGAGATCGTCATCCCGGCCATGCTTAACCACTTCCAATCCAATGCATCACATACGAATCCCGAGTTCCATTGCAGAACACAAGCTGATCGATTATGTCCGATTTATCGACAACGAACCATGAATGGTATCTGGCAACGGATGTTGGATACCCTTCGCCTTCGGATGGGACAGGGAGGAGATCAGGCCGCATCGATGCAGTAGAAAACACTTCAAGGCCATTGGCAATATGATTCTTAAAGTCTTCACGCCCTGACCGCTTCACTGTTTAATCCAGAGCTTACTTCTAAATAGCTGAACTTACGAATAATATCGACCCCGAATATTGCCTCCGTGCTTGACACGGAATCCAGAATGATTTCAAAAATATGCTGGTTTGGATGCCGGATCGGTATGATGGGGAGAACTCCAGACTGTCAAGGTCCTCAGAAAAACAGACACAATCGAGATCACGTTTACCGATATATCAGAAATCGATGGAAATCTGGTGGGGCCTTTTTCCATACCAACCATCATTCCCGCGGAGCGGGCACAGCGAAACATGAGAATGATATCGCGGTGTTGACCACGACCCTCATGAATCCGGGGCCCCTGACCTTCCAGGTATCCAGGTCAGGATTGATGGCAACGGGGCGCCGGGTACCCCCCGCCGGGACCACTTGACTGCTTCTGCCAACCGTTGTCATTCACATCATGAAACCAAGGTGTTTAAAAAATTGAATCCCGTTTTCATGATAAGTCTCCGGTTAACTGGGTTACGGGTGGATCAGGATCAGCATGGCGCCGAAAGCGAGAGACATCAAAATCACGGTCAGTCTGGGACAGGGGTTGATTAAAACCCGACTGGCTGCATACCCGCCGTATAATGCAATTGAAGCGACCAGGACATATTTCAGAAGAACGGGAATCTGGAAAAACCGCAGGAGCAACAGCTGAAAGACCAGAACGAAAACATAGTGAGCCAGGTACAGGTTATAGGCGTTTGCCGCCAGATTCCGGTTCAATTTCGTGGCCCGGTTCCAGTACCTGTAAGCCAGCGACAAGCTGAGTCCCAGCGCTGCACTGGTAAAGAAGTTCAGGGACAACCAGAAAATCAGGCCAAGGACTTTTTCCATCTCCCCGGAGGCGATTCTCATCAGGAACATCAGCATATAATAGGTGGTGAAGGACAACGTGAAGACAACTGTCCACGTCTTCCAGTGCCCTGGAAACCTGCCGCTTTGGATCCAGCTGTGTTTGAAGGCCAGGATTCCCAGCGTGAAATAAGCCGTGTGCAGAAATATCCGGGATACCCTGAACTGTACGATATTACCCAGGGTAAACCAGGCTTCGGGATTGGTAACCCCTGATGTGGTAACAAACATCAGACCGATTAACAAGGTGGAGCCGACAGCGGTTGTCAAACCGACAGTCAGGAACAGTTTCAAGGTTGAACCAATGCCAGACGGGGTTGCAGGGTGTGGGGCAGTCACTGTGAACCAAGCGGGTCTGAACCGGTAGATCACAGCGAACATCAGAAAGAAACCGATTAACACACCGATAAACCACATGTACCGCTGATAGAAGAGATCATTCTGCATCACCGCCTGCATGGGCGGCAGGATACCGATATCCGGATTCAGGGCATTCCCCATGACCGATATCCAGATTTCCCTGTAACTCCTGGTCAGGCGCAGACCGTTGTGCGTATAGTGAAATATCAGCGGCAAGATCGGCCCGATGAACAGCGTGCAGACAAGCCAGGGAACTCCCAGTCGTTTGAATTTACCCTTGATAAAAGCGCCGATGCTTCTTTTACGGATGGAGGGGATTGCGAAATAACCGGAAATAAAAAACAGTGCCGGCATGAGAAACCCGTCGAAAAATCCGACCAGTCCGACGACGATCAGGCTCGAATCGTCGGTGACCGGCCACCAGCCCGACCCGTTGTAGGCCATGCCGGCATGTTGCAGGACCACGCCAACGACAAGAAGAAACCGGAGGTTGTCCAAAAAAACAAACCGCTGACTGGGTCCGTTTAAATTTTCTGTTTGTTTTGCCATATTAGGGTTTCCTGATTAGGATTAAGGAACGATTGGGGGGGTCATCCTCAGAAATAACAAACGGATCAACCGTCTGTTGTTTCCAGTTTAGGTGAATGCAGTCCCTCTAATCTGGCAGGGGATTGTCTGAACAAAACACGACCATCGATTTTTTTGGTGTTGTCGCTAATCGCTGTCTACATGGTAAACCATTGAATACATGAATTTTATAATGTAAATGGCTACTGGCAGGCTTTTGTCCGGACTGGATTTTACCAACTGAACCGACTATTCTGTCGGCTGTTGAACATGGGATTTATTTTCGTTTCTCATTTTCCCGGCTCATGAAGATGAAGCATCATCTGTTCTCTTTACCGTTGGTTCTTTTGTTGATCTTAACCGGGCACATGTCCGCCTGTTCGGCTTCGGCCATTCAGGTGGGTGAAGATTTTGACCAGGGGCTGTACATTGGCCGGCACCTCGAATTTCTCAATGAAAAAGACCTGTTCTTGATCCTCAGTGGCGAGTGGAAGGTTGAACCGGTTTACATTGAAAAGATGCTCTCTGGAGAGCTCCATTCAGACGGAAATATGATTTTCCGGGTGAACCATGCGTCACAGGGGTACGAAGCCCGGATGGAGATTATGAATACTCCGCAAAGCATCCGGGTTGTCAGGTGGGGAATCGAAGACCTGCGCCGCCATGAAGCATACCTGAAATTCAAGCCGATCGAACGCAGCATCCCCTTCCTGAATTTTATGCCCCATTCCTACTGGCTGCGGTTCCAGGTTCAAAACAACGAAACCTCCGGAATTGGTCTCTGCCTTGAACTTGATAAACACTTATTCAGTATCCTGGACCTGTTTTACCGAACCGAAACAGGCTGGAAGATCAACAGAGGTGACTTTATCCAGAACCTGAATGAACGCAGCCTGCCCCATCGTAACCTGGCTTTTCTGTTCAAGGCCGATCCCGGACTGAATACTTATTATTTAAGGGTCGACAGCTGGCTGGTGGATAACGTCCCCTTAAGAATCTGGACAAAGGACGGCTTTGCCAGGCACAAGGTACTCGACGATACATTTCAGAAAGTCCTGATCGGCATTTTTCTGTTTATTTTTGCCTTTAACCTTTTTGTGTACTTTATAATTCGGGATATCAGCTATTTACTACTGTCCCTGATGACTATTTCCGGTCTGGTCATACACCTGGCCTTTTCCGGTGTCGGTTTCGAATTCTTCTGGCCGAAAAACAGCCTGATCGGGTTGAGCGTTCTGATCTATGCCATCCCCCTGTCCTATATGGTCAGTCTGCAGTTCAGCCGCGCCTTTATCGACACTCGCCTGAACACCCCCGGGATCGACCGGATCATCAGGTATGTCATCTGGTTTCTGGTCGCATTGATCCTGCTGTATATCGTGCTGCCCGCTTCCCTGGCGAAGATGATCCTGGCTCTGAATCTCCTCCTGGAGTACCTGTTCTACCTGCCGGTTCTGATCGCAGCCGTGAAGGTCACCCGTAGCGGCAATCGTTCCGGTGTGTTCCTGCTGATCGGAATCTTCATGCACTATCTTTCCCTGTTGGAATGGTTCCTGACCAGCTTCGACATCATTCCCTACCAGTTTATCAACTACATCCACATCAAAGGTGCCTCCTTTCTGATTATTCTGACCCTGGGGCTGACCCATAAAATCAAAACCATGCAGAAATCGTTGACCGACCTGCAGCAGAACAGAAGGCAAAAGCCGGTTACAGACACCACCCGAGCCAAGATCCAGTCCATTCAGAATTATCTGACTGAGAACTACGCCGAAAACCTCACCCGGGAACGCCTTGCGGAAATCGCCGGGATAAGCCCGGATCACTTGAGCCGTATGTTTAAACAGGAAACCGGCGAGCGGATATCAGATTTTGTTAATAAAATCAGAATCGAAAAAGCCACAAAATTGCTGTTGGAGAGTGACGAAAAAGTGATCGCCATTGCTTATGAGGTTGGGTTCGGCAGCCTGCGGACCTTTAACAAGGTGTTCCTGGAAATCACAGGCCGCACGCCTTCCGAACATCGAAAACAGGCCAGGGGGAATCCAGTCCAAACCGACGTTAAATGAGCCGCTCCAGGCAAAGGAGGTAACGATTGATCTTAATGTTTTTTTTGGCTGGCGATAGTGCAGCAGATTTTTAAAGAAGAGAATTGAAAAGACGGAAAGGTCGGTACGGGAAATAACTTCACAAAACAGCTTTTTGATCAATTCATACTGATTTTACTGTTCCAATAGTTGACATAAGGTACACAAGCATCTCTATCTGTCAAAAACACAATATGCTGATCAACATTGAGTTTATAGGTAAGTATTTTATCATTTGCGATTCTTTTAGCTTTTTCTAGCCTGTGATGACCGTCGATCAGGTTATACCCTCCAGGAGAGATTTCAGCGATAATAGCTGGTTGGGAAATATCCACCGAATCTATGTGGGATTCATTCAGAGAAGAAGACACTTCTTGAAAATCTTTAATTTCTATTTCTGCCAGTTCGAATTCATTGGCGTTTGATTGAATATGCTGAAGCATTTTGGTGATATTGAATACAAATATTCCATTCGGATACAACTCATCGTTATTTTCAGCCTGGCAGGGAGTAAAATTTCTGTCTATCGTCAATCGTTGTGCGTTCTGACAGGATCACCTACAGGGTGATAAAATGAAATTGAAGTAAATAAGTAACTATTCAGCTTATTTTCAGCCATCAGAGGGGGGACCAGTATGTGATTGAACGGATTGGGAGTGGTTAAGCATTGCCAGGATGGCAATGTCAACGACCGCCCTCGGAGACAGGCATGGATGCATGTCGAGAATGAGTTCAATGACATACTGGTCGCCGCTTGGATGGCAATAGAAAAGTGGTGAATAGTTACGTAAATAACGGGAAGTCAGAAAAAATGAGGCAAATCTCAGAGAGAAATTTGAAATAGCTGATATTACAGAAAAAAGCAACAGATATGGCGAGAGTAATGCTTGAAATAGAGTGTTGAACGGTGGAAATTCTAAATTTGTTATTATTATTGGGATTGGGGGGAGAATGGTCGGTGTGTAGCCCAGAATGAAAAAAATATTCTTAAAAACAGAAGCATGACGCAGCTGAGTTTTTACTGCGGTTTTCGAATAGAGGTGAAAATCACGGGCAAGCGGGGGGTGCCCGTGATTGGGGAGAATGGAGCGGCCGCAGTTGAAAACCGAAGTGGCTGGTGCCATCTCCATGCTGGTCAATTCCCGTACATCGGGTTCTGCCATCATCAGGTCAAACCAAAAACCGCTTCCCAGTTTCCGTTTGTATGCGCTGGAACCGTTTAGTGGTCCCATTTGATTTGACGACATGCAGCCCCTTGTCATACAAATATACGTTACCTTTCCAGACACAACGAACACGCAAAACAGGCCCTGCGGGTCCACTACCCCCGAATTGAATTTGCGAGACTCCCCGCAACCAGAGGCGGTTAGATCCGGTTCAGCGGCGATTCCGGTCATGCGTACCCTGGCGGGCGTGATACAGGGCTTGTGCGGGCATCTTAACAGGAATCAGACCCAATGGATGGTTGTTCTCATCCAGAGACGGTCACAGCGGGAAGTTGCTTTTTGATGGAGTACCATTCAATGAAATATGCATTAGTCACCGGCGGTTCACGCGGAATCGGCAGATCGATTTGTCAGGTCCTGGCAACGCAGGGCTACCATGTCCTGATCAACTACAAATCCAACCAGGAAAAGGCACAGGAAACCCTGGAATCGATTGTGGAGAAAGGGGGTTCAGCAGAGCTGTTACCATTTGATGTGACCCGTCTTGAAGATGTGACGGCCGCATTGGAGCCGTGGATGGACACCCATGACGGTTACATTGAACTGCTGGTGAACAATGCGGGTATTAGCCGCGACAATCTGATGATGTGGATGAAGGTTGAAGAGTGGACATCCGTATTGGACGCAAACCTGAACGGTTTTTTCTATGTCACCAGGATGCTGCTGAAGGACATGGCCGCCAACAAGTCCGGTCGAATTATCAATATTGTGTCACTGTCTGCTCAAAAAGGTGTCCCGGGCCAGGTCAATTACTCTGCTGCCAAGGCTGGAATCATTGGGGCTACTAAATCGTTGGCGCAGGAGGTTGGCAGGCGCAATGTTACCGTAAACGCGGTTGCCCCCGGTTTCATCAGGACCGACATGACGAAGGATCTCTCAGAAAAGGAGCTTAAAAAGCTGATTCCCATGAATCGGTTCGGCAACCCGGAAGAGGTGGCAGAGGTCGTGGCGTTTTTAGCCTCTCCAAAGGCGTCGTATATCACCGGTGAAGTCATTGCCGTCAACGGGGGCCTTCTATAGTCAGTTGAATCAGGCAACAACCAGATTTGCCGGGACCGATTCAGAATCAGACCCCTGTCTGCCGAACCCCTTTTTCAACCGGGATTCATGCCGGTTTCGGATCAGATGCGGCACCGCCGCGGGTCAGAACCCCATCACACCGGATTTTATAAGGTTGAACCCGGCTTTTTCAAACCAGATCCGGAATCGTCGCAAGACATCTGAAATCCCACGACAGTCTAAACACCCATGCAGATAACAAGAGTACTTCTGATTTCCCCAAACCGTTTGTGTGAGCCCTATCCGGTTTACCCCCTGGCCCTGTCCTATCTGAAAGCCGAACTGGAACAAGGCCTCGATGGGATTCTGGTTGAGCTGTTTGATGCCAATACGGGAACCGAAGCGGAACTGGATTTAACACTGACCCGGTTTCAGCCGGGACTGGTGGGGATATCGCTCCGCAATATCGATACGGTCAATGCGTCCGACGATCGGCACTTTGTTCAGGAGTGCCAGACATTGATCTCCAGAATCAAAAGCCGGGTGAATGCAATGGTGGTGATAGGCGGCGCGGGGTTTTCGATTTTTCCCAAGGTCATCTTTGAACAGATTCAGCCGGATTACGGCATTTTCGGAGAAGGGGAGTCTGCTTTGCGGCAGCTGATAAGGAGCCTGAACCAGGGCGACAATGTGGACCAGATCCAGGGACTGGTTTTTTCGCGAAACGGCCAGACCTTCCTCACCCCCCGTCATTCCTACTGCAAGGCCCCGGAACCCGTCTTTGATGATGCATTGGTTGCCCATTATTGGCAAACGGCAGGGATGCTGAATATCCAGACCAAAAGGGGTTGTCCCTATCAATGCAGTTACTGCACGTATCCTCTGATTGAGGGAAGACAGGTTCGCACCCAGGACCCCGTTCGTCTGGTGCAGGCGCTCAAGTCCATGCATGATAACCAGGGAGTTGACTATTTTTTCTTTACCGACTCTGTCTTTAACATTGACAACGACTTCAACCGAAAACTGGCGACCGAAATCATTGCGGCAAACCTGAATATCAAGTGGGGAGCCTATTTTACACCAAGCAATCTGGATGAAGCGTTTTTAAGCCTCCTGCAGCAATCAGGGCTGACCCATTTGGAATTCGGAACCGAGTCCCTTTCAAATTTAACGCTGAAAGCCTATAATAAGACCTTTTCGGTGGAAGATGTCATGGAAACCGCAGCCATGGTAACCGGTATGGGGTTTCACTCCGCTCATTTCCTGATCCTGGGCGGCCTGGGTGAAACCATCGAAAGTATTGAGGAAACGATCCGGAACAGCAATCGTCTGGAGAAAACCATTTTCTTCCCCTTTTTGGGGATGCGGATATACCCCCAGACCCGGTTACACCAGGTTGCCATCGAAGAGGGGGTCATTGATGCGGATGATCTGATTCTGGAGTCGGTCTTTTACCGGATGGATGGCTTAAATGTTGAAGATATCAGACAAAAAACCAAATCAACCAACAATCGCTGGGTTTTTCCGGATGAAGATCTCCAGAAGCCCATGGAATTCATGCGGAAACGGGGGATAAAAGGGCCTTTATGGGATTTCCTGATCAAATAGCCATATCCGGCAAGGAATTATTTCAGCTGATTCCCCAAAAGCCACCCATGGTCATGATTGACGCACTCACCAGGTCAGAGACAGCCGCATATGAGAGTACATTGACCATCAGGCCGGATCATATTTTTGTTGAGAACCGCTGTTTTTCAGAAGCCGGGCTGATCGAGACCATCGCCCAGACATCTGCTGCAGGGGTCGGTTACGCCTGTGCAAGGAATGGAAAAACAATCCCGGCCGGTTTTATCGGGGCTATCCAAAAGCTCTGTGTGTACCGGTTGCCACAAGTCGAAACCCAGCTCATGACCCGGGTCACGGTCATCCACGTCGTTGAAAATGCTTCTGTTATCAGAGGAGAGATTTTTGACGGCGATCAACGCATCGCACACTGTGAGATGAACATCTTTTTACAGAAATAACAGCAAGGCATCATCTGTTTGATTCCAGGATTCCAATGAAGAGTTACATCGCAGCCGATAATATGATCACGTCCCTGGGTTTCTCCACGTCAGAGAACATGCAGAACCTGAAAGCGGGAAATGGTGGCGTTCAAATGCATACGATCCCGGAACTGCCGAATGGAAAAGTTCCCCTTTCCCTGGTGAATGAAGAGCGGCTGGAACAGCTGTTTTCGGGCCTGGCCGACGGGAATCACTATACAAAACTGGAGAAACTGGCGATCTCTTCCATCCATGCGGCCTCACAGTCGACAGAAATCAATCTGGCCGGTCCGGAAACCCTTTTCATCCTCTCGACAACCAAAGGCAACATTGAGCTGCTGGGAAGCAACCGTCCGGAATTCGGAGAGGAGAGGCAGCGGCTGTGGAGTGTTGCGCACCTGGTCTCCCGGTTTTTTAAAAACCCCAACCCCCCTCTGGTCGTTTCCAATGCCTGCATTTCAGGCATACTGGCCTTACTGACCGGACAACGGCTGATCTCCGAAAACAGATACCGGCATATCGTTGTCACGGGCGTCGACATCGCAACCCATTTTGTGGTTTCCGGTTTTCAATCCTTTAAGGCACTGAGCCCGAACCCTTGTAAACCGTTCGACAGCAACCGGGACGGCTTGAGCCTGGGAGAAGGGGTGGGGACTGTGCTGTTGACGTCCGACGCTGCGCTGTGTCCAAATCAAAGGCTCGTGGTCAGAGGCGGGGCCAGTGCAAATGATGCCAATCACATATCGGGGCCCTCACGCGACGGGGAAGGTCTGTTTTTGGCGATCGAGAATACGATTCGCAACACGAGCCACTCCAGAGAACAAATTGATTACATCTCAGCCCATGGCACCGGCACACGCTACAACGACAACATGGAATCAATGGCGTTCCATCGTGCCGGTCTCGATACGGTCCCGGTTAACAGCCTGAAAGGGTATTTCGGACACACGCTGGGGGCTGCCGGCATCCTGGAGACCATTGTCTGTTTCCAGTCCATGCGGGAAAGACGACTGCTTAAGACCAAGGGCTGCGAGGATTACGGTACGGCTAAACCCATCAACGTAATCCAGGAGACCCAATCCGCCAACATCACTCATTGTCTTAAGGTCGCTTCAGGGTTTGGCGGCTGTAACGCAGGTTTACTCATTTCACAAGATGGCACATTCTGATCTGTTTATCAGTCGTTACAGTTTGATCAGGGAAAGAAAGATCATCGTTAACGGGAAAGAAATCATGGAAGAGAAGATCGATGCAGGCTTACCCGCCTTCTTATCTTCTGTATACAAAACGTCGGGCCTGAAATACCCAAAGTTTTACAAAATGGATCTGCTCAGCAAACTGGGATTCATGACCAGCACCTTTCTGGTTGAATCTGGAGCCCTGCTGAAACCGTATGACCCGGACAAAGTCGCGATTGTGGTGTCGAATTCCGAGTCTTCCCTGGAAACCGACCACAACTATTACAACACCATATCAGAACCCGATCACTATTATCCCAACCCTGCACTATTCGTCTACACCCTCCCCAATCTTCTGATCGGAGAGATCAGTATCAAATATGCCCTGAAAGGGGAAAGCACCTTTTTCGTTTCCCGGCAGCCGGATTTTGAAACCCTTTGTACATATTGCAGCTGGTTGCTGCAAAACACGGACACCCAGGCGGTCATGACCGGCTGGATAGATCTTGATCCCTTGCACAATTATGAATCGATTTTATTCCTGATTGAAAAACAGGATCAACCGGCCAGACAGGAGAACGCCTGGCCGTTTACGTCGAATACGATGACCACGTTGTATCGAGCAATTAACTGAGCAGAATAAGGACCATGAAATGGAAGAACTGATAAAAAAACTGAAATCACAAATTATTGAGGAACTCGCTTTGGAAGAATTCACCCCGGATGACATCAACGCCGACGATCCGCTCTTCGGCGACGGTCTCGGTCTGGACTCCATTGACGCCTTGTCACTGGTTGTCGTTTTGGACCGGATATACGGGATTCAGATTGAAGATCCGGAAGCCGGCAAGGAAATCCTGTATTCCATAAAAACCATCGCGGAGCATATCCAAAAGCATCAATCCTGATATGACGACCAGAGTATTTGTAACCGGAATCGGATTAATCACCGCCATTGGCGATTCGGCGTCTGAAAACATTGCCTCAATCGTGGCCGGAAAAACCGGCTTGACCTCCGTTTCACACATTGCCACCTCGAATCGAGATCGCTTTCCTGTCTGTGAAATCAAGCACCCCAATCAGGAATTGGCGCGGATGGCGGGGATCAAACCCGGCTGGGAGATCTCAAGAACCGCCCTGCTGGGGTTGATTGCCGCAAGAGAAGCGATCAAAGAGGCCGGGCTTTCAGCCGTTCAGGCGCGCGGCTGTGGCGTTGTTTCAGCCAATTCGGTCGGCGGGATGGACAGAAGCGAACGCTTTTACCCGGATTTTCTTACCAATCCGTCGCGGGGAAAACTCCGTTCGGTGAAGGGTCATGAATGCGGTTTTAGTACGGATTTCATCGCATCCCAACTGGAACTTCACGGATTCTGCACAACCATCAGCACGGCATGCTCTTCATCGGCCAATTCCATTATGTTTGGCGCCCGACTGATCAAACACGGAAAATGCGACAGAATCCTGGTTGGCGGTTGCGATGCGCTGACCCGGTTTACCATAAACGGCTTTGCATCATTGAAAATCCTGGACCCCGAGGGTTGCAGGCCCTTCGATGAAAACAGATCGGGGCTGAATCTGGGGGAAGGCGCCGGATTTCTGGTGCTGGAAAGCGAGTCGTCCGTTAAAGCACAGCAGAAAACCCCGATTGCCGAAATCACCGGGTATGCCAACACATGTGACGCATTTCACCAGACGGCATCGTCACCGGATGGGGACGGAGCATACCAGGCCATGCGGCAGGCCCTGCAAATCGCTGGAATAGCGCCGGCTCAGGTGGACTACATCAATGCCCATGGGACCGGGACAAAAAACAACGACCTCTCCGAAGGCAGGGCCATAGAACAACTCTTTCATGATTCACCACCGGATTTCAGTTCCACCAAACCGTTCACGGGACATACCCTCGGCGCTGCCGGTGCGATTGAGGCCGTTTATAGTTGTTTGGCCCTCAAAGAGGGATTGATCTTCCCCAACCTTCGATGGCAATCCGCTATGACGGATCTGGCAATCACACCCAATCTTGAATTAAAGCGGGGCCAGGCCGTTCGGCATATCCTGTCGAACTCTTTTGGATTTGGCGGAAATGATTCGTCTCTGGTGATCTCCCAATGCTGAGTTGATGATGTATATAAACGGATGCGGGGCAATATCCCCCCAAAACACATGTGGCGATATTTTTCCTTTCCCGGTCTCGAACAGCCGGACAACCGCTCTGGCCTGCCGGGAACCGGATTACAAGCTGGTGATTCCCCCCAAAGTCTCCCGGCGAATGAGCCGCGTCGTCAAAATGGGTGTGACCGCGGCCTTAACCGCCTTGAAAGAGGCTGAACTGGAGACGGTTGACGCGGTGCTGGCCGGCACCGGCATGGGCTGCATGGCGGAAACGGAAAAGTTCTTATGTGCCATCACGGAAGATAACGAAAACTATCTGAACCCCGCCCCATTTATCCATTCGACCCACAATACGATCAGCTCCCAGATCGCCCTGCTGTTGAAATGCACCGGATACAACCAGACCTTTGTGCATGGCCCGGCGTCATTCGAATCGGCGTTAATCGACGGGATGATGCTGGCGGAAGAAGGGATCCACGAAAATCTGCTGATCGGCGGTATCGATGAGATGACCCCCAACCTGAACCGGATTTTAAAGCGGTTCGGACTTTGGAAACGGCAACCGATCCCCAACCTGGATCTGATGGAATCCCAGAATAAAGGCACCCTTGCCGGAGAGGGCGCCTCCTTTTTCCTGTTACAACAGCAGCCAAACACCACAACATATGCCCGTCTTGCCGATGTTGCGATCAGTCCTCAACTGCGTCATCAAAGTGACGAGATCGCCTATATAAATGACTTCCTGGAGAAATCGAAGCTGTCTCCGGATCACCTTGATCTGTGCCTGCTGGGGAAAAACGGTGACAGCCGGATCGACAGCTCATATAAAGCACTTGAAAACCGTATCCAACAGACATGTCCCACATCCGCCTACAAGCATTTATGCGGGGAATATGCAACTGCAAGCGCATTTGCCATGTGGCTGGCGTGTCATTGTCTCAAGTCTCAACAGGTTCCGGATTATTTAGCCCATCATGATCCTGTTGGAGACCATATCAATTCTGTTCTCATCATTAATCGCTTCATCAATAATCGTATCAGCCTGATACTGCTCTGCGCCCACCAATGAACATGCCGTTAAGGCGCTGAGTGGGTTGTTGCCGGCCCCCCCCGATCTTAATGCTTCAAGGTCCTCTACGATCAAAGCGTTGATGCAGAAGAGAGCACCCGTTAGAGCTTGGTCTCTTGAGAGGATGTGTTATAGGGACCGGGGTCAGGCTTGCGTTGTTGCGTTTAAAATGGTAGCTGATTAGAAACACATAAATTTTTACGCCGATTGGCTACCCATTCAAAACAGTCACCGATGGCTCGTAAACCCAGGATACATTATACCGGTGCTGTCTATCACGTTATGTTGCGTGGCAATGCCGGACAAAATATCTTTTTTGATCACCAAGATTATTCTATCTTCGAACAACTGGTTGCAGAAGGTGTTGAGCGGTTTAACCATCAAGTCCATGGCTATTGCTGGATGTCCAATCATATTCACATGGTGATTGAAGTGGCCGATATTCCCCTCTCAAAAATCATCCAAAATCTTTCGTTCCGGTATACTCGTTGGATCAACAAGAGAGAAAACCGCACCGGTCATCTCTTTCAAGGAAGGTATAAAGCTCTTCTGATTGATACTGACAATTATCTACTTGAATTGATTCGCTATATTCATCTGAATCCTGTTCGATCAAAACTGGTCAATTCGCCAGCAGACTACCCCTGGAGTGGGCATCAGGCGTACCTTGGCAATGTAAACTGCGACTGGCTATCCACCGATTGGATATTGGGGCTGTTTGACAGAAAAAAGAATCCAGCGCGAAAGGCATATCAACGATTTGTCTCAAAAGGATTAGGCGAGGCGTATCGAAAAGAGTTTCATATCGGCAATCAAGGTGGCGTTGCATTGGGAGATGAAGCGTTTTTCATCAAGCTTCCTGAATTTGAAAAATCAAGACGATTACAGAATAGCCCGCAATTAGAGTTGTCTGAAATCAACAAACAGGTCTGCCGCTTTTTTCAGATCCCTGAATCTCTATTAAAGACTAAAGATCGGTCGCTATTAGCATCCAAACTACGTTCATTTGCGGCCTTGATCTTCTCTGAGCAGTCTGGCAGTATCAGCCAGGTTGCGGATTATTATGGTAGGGATATATCGACGATAAGCCGGCAGATAACTAATTTGAAACGAAAAATGCTAACCGATAACACGCTTGAAAAAGAACTCAACCGCTTAAAAAAGCAGCTAAACGCAAAAACGCAAGCCTGACCCCCTTCCATTGACCACGCTCGGGTTTCATGTAATTCTGGCCGAATATCCCGGGTACGGCGGTCGTGTCGGAGTGTCGGAGAACTCAGCGAAGCGTCGTTTGTCCGTGATGCGGCCACAATAATTCAGTCGGCGCACCAGGAATTCGGGGGGCCTGTTTACCTGCTGGGCGAATCTCTCGGCTGCGGCGTTGCGGCGGCAACGGCGGCAAATATATCCGTATCGAAACAAGTTCCGATCAAGGGGTTGATCCTGATTACGCCGTGGGATTCGCTTCCCGATCTGGCTCAAAGTTTATACTGGTATTTACCGGTAAAATGGCTGGCGCGTGATCGGTTCGACAGCGTTCGCAACCTGAAATCATTCACCGGGAAAACCGCTGTTTTAATAGCCGAAAAGGATGAGATTATTCCCCCGAAGCATTCCATGCGCCTGTATGAATCGATTTCAGTCCCGAAAAGGTTATGGGAATTTGAAAACGCCGGTCACAATTCCTGGCCGTCCATGCCCGACGAATCCTGGTGGCAAGAGGTCATGCTTTTTATTGCTGACGGCTAACCGCTAATCGCATAATCCGGAAATATGGTATTTCCGGATGGACACAAACCAACGAAAGTGAGCGCCTATGCATCCCAAATTAAAAAAAACCGTCCGGCTTTGTAAAGACACTGAAGAGGAAGCCTTAAAATTTTATCAATCGCTTCAGAAACAATCGGATTCCAACGAAGACAAGGCGTTCTGGCAAGGCTTGGCAAAAGATGAAGCCGTTCATATTTCGTTTTGGACCCGGCTGGAAAAACTGGGCGGGAAGCAACACATAAAAAACCCGTTCCACGATATTGATGAAACCAACACCCGTTTGAAGGTGAATCTGGAAACCATTCGATCCATCCTGAAAAAACAGGCGGAGCCGCCGAATCCGGAAGAAGCCCTGCGGCGGGCGGTTTTGATTGAAATGATGCTGCTCCATCCGGCGATCACCATTTTGTTCCGGTCTTTAAAAAAATATACGGACGGTATCTCCCCGGAAGATGACTATCTGGAACACATCGGCAAAATATCGGAACACTCCCGGCGCTATTCCGCCGACATCGGCTGGCGGCTTCACATATCGGCGTTGGAGCAGATGTTGTATCAGAGTCATGAGATCGCCGATCAGATTACACGAATCGATAACCTGGAAGGGCTTATTCCCATATGCGCATGGTGCAAAAATGTGCGGGATGAAGAAAATAACTGGATAAAAGTCGAAAGCTACATCAGCAGGCACAGCGCATCGGAATTTACCCACGGGATATGTCCCAAGTGCGCTGAAAAATGGTAGGATGATAGGAATTTGGCTGGTCAAGCGGTAATGAATCGAATTTCAGAACTCCTGAGCTCAGCCCCTGGCAATAGTGGCC
>JAHJRI010000169.1 GCA_018830885.1 bacterium
AAATCGAACATCATTATTGTGGTTAGCAGTTTACTGCTTCTGTCCTGCGTACCGCCGCAGTTACCCAATCAGCAGGCGAATAGAATTGCCATACTTGAACAGCGGATTGTGGCTCTGGAGCAGGAAAAACAAAAATCGCTTTCGGATCTGCGGTCCGAAACCTCCCTTCTGAATGATAGAGTGCAAAAAGAGCTTGAAAACTTCAGAAAATCACAACGTTTTTTTATCGCTGAGTTGGATAGCTTGAAAAAGGATGCCTCCCTAATCACCAATGATAATGAAAAAGCACAGAGCGACATCCGTAAAAACAGCATTCGTATCCAGCAACTGCAAAAAAGGCTGGGCGACCAAATACTCGCACTTGATGAGCTGAAAAAATTTTTCAAGAGCAGCATCGATACTTCAAGCACAATCTCAGCAGAAGAAAAATCAGCTTTTGACAAGGTGTTTCGCCAGTATAAAAAGAAGAATTTCAAAGTCGCTCTGCAGGGCTTCGAGGAGTTCCGCAGGAACTTTCCTGATTCAGAACTGATTGATGATACAATGTTTTACATCGCCTACACCTATTTTTTGACTGGACAATACAATGTCTCGTCGCTACGCTTTTTTGAACTGCTTGAGCAGTACCCGGGTTCCAAACGGGTGAACGACGCAAAGTGGTGGCTCGGCATCTCACTGGAAAGAACCGGTGATATCAATGGTGCCCTGGATCTCTACCGCGAGTTGAGTAAACTGGACGAACAGGATCCATTGCGGATCAAAGCGGTCTTTCGTCTGGAAGAACTCCAATCCAAGAACCCATCAAATTAGACAGATGCTGGGGATTCAATAACCTCAATCCTGATCCTATCATGTCCAGTGTTGCCATTGTTCAGATGACTTCAACCGCCAACTTCGAAGAAAATCTCAGCAAGGCACTTTCCTATATTGAAGAAGGGTCAAGGCTTAAAACAGATCTGATCGCTTTCCCGGAAAACTTTCTTCTGATTGGGGATCCGGCGGTCTATAGATCGGGTGCGGTTCCGGATGAAAATCGCGTCAGGCATATTTTTCAGCAGAAAGCGGCAGCGTGCAATATATCCATCCTCATGGGCAGTATCCTGGAAAAAGCAACTGCAGCACCCGGGAAATACTTCAATACATCGATTCTGATCGACAGGAAAGGGCTTGTCTGCGCTCAATACAGGAAGATCCATCTGTTCGATATCACCCATCCTGAAGTCGTTTATTCGGAATCGGCACATATTGTACCGGGACAGGAGATTACCTGCTGTCATCACGATATTGGCCAGATTGGCCTTTCTATCTGCTATGATGTTCGTTTTCCTTCACAATACCAGCGTTTAAGAGCCGCTGGTGCTGAAATCATCACTGTTCCGGCAGCCTTTACAGTGCCGACCGGGAAAGCCCACTGGTTAACTCTTCTTCAGGCGAGAGCAATAGAAAATCAAGTGTTTATAATCGCACCGGCGCAATATGGAAAGCACAGCGAAACCAGAGCGTCTTATGGCAACAGCGTTCTTATCGACCCCTGGGGAGAAATCCTCGCGCATGCTGCGGACGGGGAGAAAATGATTACCGGTGAAATTGATTTGGTCAGACTGCAAAAAACCCGGGAACGTATGCCTGTTTTCAAACACAGGGTAAAAGGGATTGACGATTTTAATAACGACTGAAATCAAACCAAAACGGCTGAACTCATGTTTGCAGACTTCCATCAGACTTTACTGGAATGGCTTCAAAAGAGAAATCGCCTTGCAGTTATCAATTCGATATTTCAGACACTTCTGGCACCACCGGAGAAAAATCCGGACAAGCTGACCTTGTGGGATCGTTTTTTCAGGACACTCATCCCAAAAAACCATTACTATTTCATTTTCCACCATCCCGGTCTTTTGGGAACCTTTACGGCAGACCTGGCAGCACAGGGACAGTACACGGTTCAGAAGCGGATTTCAAATCTGGTCGAACGACACATATTAAGGCTTCTTCCGGATAAGGACCCGGATCTGGTAAAAAGGCGGATTTTTGATTTTCACAACCAGCTGGAGATGTGGGAAGACGGCACCTGGCATCACCAGATTCAGACGAATCGATGCGGGGTTATTGACAAACTGAAAAGACGTGTCGGATTCGAAGACGATTGGGAGACGGCGAGATTTCTGACTGATTGCGGTTACTGGTATCCTTCTTCACGTTCTTCCCTAACCGCCTGGAACCGTTACTCAGGGGAACCTGTTGCCAGCAACGCGCTATGTGACTGGTGGAAACTCCTCAAAACGCAAGTATCTGAAATCAGCCAGATGGCTGCAATCGATTTCACCCTTGAACACATTTTTGGGGCCTGCGCTTTACCCGGTATGCCTTCTTTCTGCCAGATCCCGGCCGCCTGCTTTGAATGCCCGTTGCACGACAATTGCCATCATTTCCAGACAGGTAAAAAATCGGATAGCAGTGTTTACCTGGAGAATTTAATCCGGATGGAAGATATTGAAGAGATTGAAACGGTGCAACTCGTATCATATCTTGCAGGAGCCCGATGGACAGGAACACCGGTTCAGAAATCACTCCTGAAGGCATTTCCCGCATTTTCCCCGTCGATATCAGCCAATGTCCCAAAGGAGTCCCCTGACGATAAATTTATCCTTTTCCTCAAGGCATTACAGGCATATGGAGATCGGCATGATTCAGCAAATGATGTGACCCATGGCATTGTCTTCAATAAAAGTGAAATCATATACAACGAACTGAAATCCGAGATTGCCAGATTAAAACAGGAGAATTTCTATACGCTGATCCTCGACAACAAGTACCGTAAAATAGCGTTAAAACAAATCACCCGGGGAACCCTCAATCAAAGTCTGGTTCATCCGCGAGAAGTCTTCGCTCCGGCTATTCAATTGCGTGCTGCAGCGATCATCCTGATTCACAATCATCCCAGTGGAGACCCCCATCCATCTAATCAAGACGTTGAAATTACAAAACGTTTAAGAGAAGTCGGCAATATTGTTGGAATCAATGTGCTTGATCATGTTATCATTGCGCGAGAGTCCTATTTCAGTTTTGTTGATGCCGAACTGATGTAAGTCCTGCACAAATTTATTCATAAAAATGATCCCTGGAGTGGCCAGACCGTGTCCGTCCACTGCGACCCGCTTATTTGAGAAACTGTCTTGAAATTCATTGATACCGCAAAGATCTTTATCCGCTCTGGAAAAGGCGGCGCTGGCTGTGCTTCCATGCGCAGGGAAAAATATATTGAATTCGGCGGACCCAACGGCGGAGATGGCGGTCGGGGCGGCAATATCTATTTCCAGGGAAATGCCAGTCTGACCAGTCTGTTCGACCTTCGTCTGCATCCCCATCAGAATGCTGGAAATGGTATTCCGGGGATGGGCGATCAGAGGACCGGCAAAACCGGGGCTGACAAGATAATTCAGGTTCCCCTGGGAACCATCGTGATTAATGATGAAACTGATGAAATCATAGTTGAAATCCTGGAAGAAAAAACCCATCTGATACTCAAAGGGGGACAAGGCGGACTCGGAAACCTCCATTTTAAAAGCAGTACCAACCGGGCGCCTCGTTATGCCCAACCCGGCGAACCTGGCAAAGAGATGTGCGTCCGACTTGAGCTGAAACTGATTGCCGATGTGGGCCTGGTCGGTTTTCCCAATGCTGGAAAATCAACATTTATCTCATCCATCTCCAATGCACGCCCCAAAATTGCAGATTACCCTTTCACGACGCTTATCCCCAATCTTGGCATTGTAAAGGTTAATGACTTCAGATCTTTTGCTGTTGCAGACATTCCCGGCATCATTGAGGACGCACACCAGGGAATTGGATTGGGGGACCGGTTTTTAAAACATATTCAGCGAACTTCAGTGCTGGCTTTCCTGGTGGACAGCTCCGAACTGGACAAAAACACCCCCCTGGAAAGCTTTACCATCCTTTTAAATGAGCTGTTTCATTTTTCTGCCGACCTGATTAAAAAAGAGCGTATTGTTTTACTCACCAAAATCGATGCGATTCGACCGAACCTGGATATTCAGGAGACGATCAATGCCTTCAAGGAGCAGGGAGAAGAGATCTATCCGATTTCCAGTGTAACGGGTAAGGGGCTGGATCGTGTCATATTCAGACTGGCGGACATTATTGACTACAAACGCTCAAACCCGCCGCAAATAGATGAGTAACAAGGCCAGCAGCGTAAACAGAATGTTTGCACCGAAAGCTGCGAGTTCAGACGGCATCAATCCCGCACTGTTGAAGGAAATAAAAATTTGATCGATTAACCAGAAACTGAAACCCATCACCATGGAAAGCACAATCCCCATACGGACATTGGATTTTTTGCCGGTAGAAAGAGAAAAGGGCAGCGCCAGCAGAATCATAACAAAAACAGAAAGGATAGCGGCAATCTTCTGGTAAAGAGCAAATAAATCGGCTTCAAAGTTCACAGAGCCCATCCGCTTGAGATTAATCTCTGTTATAAGCGCAGAAAAGTCGGAATATTTTGGATGATTCAATTCCCTCTTGAACACAACCGGAAATTCCTCCTGCGGAAAAACGTTGGTCTGCCTTGTCTTGCTGACAACACGATTTTGACTGATATTGATCTCCCTGCCACTTTCCGCCTGCCAGGTACCATCGGCATTTTTCAACTGCTCAAAGGTCAAGATCCGCCGGATCTGGTGGTGATCGTCGAATTCAAAAACCCGGCTGCTTTGCACACTCTGTTTCTTCGACATGAGATGGGCAAAGTAGAACAGCCGCCCCTGGTAAAACTGCCAGGAGTTGTTAACCGGTGTTGAATCCACCATGCTGGTCCTTTCATCAGCTCCCCAGAGCGGGGCAAGATAGCTCTGATTGAGATAACCGAACCAGCCGATCAGACTTCCGGCAATAAAAATAGGGAACACCATTTTTTGGAGACTGACACCGGCCGCCATCATGGCAATGATTTCTGATGATTTGCTGAGAGAAATAAATGTCAGTACGGTGGCCAGCAAAACAGAAATGGGGGTAATGATCTCTATCAGTAGAGGAATTCCCGACCGGATCGCCTCCAGAAACAGCCGCTGTCCATCTTCCTGTTCCAGCGTTTTTAGTTCGGATAACGCTGCAAATACAACCGCAATGAATATTAAAGAGAGAAGACAGGATAGAAAATAGACTATAAATTCCCGGGATATATAACGTTGGATAATCCACATTGGTTTTCGAAATTTAAACCTGTTATACTTACAAACTGCCATGCCCCGGGGTGGGGCACAACGAAACATGAGAATGATTTCGCGGGGTTTCAGTCGTTCCATTTCGCCAAGATCATCTAGAAACGCGTCTAATCAACTGAAACGGCTTCACACCAGTCGCTTTAGGGTGCCTATTCTTATACAAAAGAAATGAGGTTAGAAACTGTACTTCAATGCTGCAAACAATCTGTCGTTTTTACGATATGGATATACCTGGGCATCCGTTTTTGATGCTTCATAAAGAATGATTCCCCCCGATATGTTCAGGGCATCGATCAGGTCGTAGCCCAGATTAATCCGGTAAACATCACCGTTGCTATCCGTTAGATGAAACCACAATACAGTGGCATTGAACGTATCATTGAGCGCTGTGTAGTCACAGCGGAGGGTAACGGATCCATTAGTCTCCTTGCTCCCCAGGGTATCGTCATGATCCTCGATCTTTTCGATGTCTCCCTCCAGGCTGATGGTGATATCGTCCAGACCGGAGTACTCAAATCCCAGCATGTACTGCAGAAGGTTTTTTTGGCTCCAGGTCTTGATTATTTGTGTTTCTCGTGGAAAATAGGCAGTGCCGGTCATTTGAGCCAGAAGGGCTGCATTCAGGATTTGTTGTGTCAGATTCGTTTGATTGCGGGCAATTGCCACACCTGTCTTTCTGGCAAATTCGGTCTTGAACAACCAGGAACTCCGGACCAAATTGCCTGAAAATCCAACCGTTTTTGTCCGTTGGTGACGAGGCGTTAGGGAAAGCCGGTTCTGGATGGCATCATAGCTGTAAAAATCGAGATAAAATGAATCATCATAGACATCAGCCCATACTAAACCCAGATCACCCCCATTGAACGTTTTAAAAACACGTACCAGATATTCTGTATTTTCAGCGCTGTTTTCAGGAATCTCCTCATCTCTGATGGTAAACTGGTTTCTTAAACGAACCAGTGGATCAAATTCGGAGCCCACCGTCGGTATTTTATTGGGCCTGTTTTCATGTATAGCGACCAGGTTGACTTCCCAGGCGTCTGCCAGCAGAGATATTTTTGTAGCCAATACTGGCATGCGGGCATCCTCGATATCCACCATTCCCAATTCGCGATTATCCCTTGGATTGGCCACATCTGTGATCTGTTGGGTTTCAGACTGTCCCCAGGCAATAATTTGCCTTCCCAGTTTGAAACGCAACCATCTGAAAACGGATCCATCAATAAAAAGATCCCGTATTTCAGATTCCGATTCATAGGCATCCAGTGTTTCTTCTGTAAATTTATCCCTGCCAAAATTACGATATGCCGCATCGTAAAAACCATTCCAAACGGCCTCTGCACGCCAGTCGCTCAGCAGCCTCAAACTGGCTTTCAGATTCAGAATCGTCCTGATTTTGGAAATCTCTGGGTATGTCGGCTCATGATCATAACTGTAGCCGAGGTCCTCCTTAATAAACCCACCCCATGTCAAAAGCCGTTCCTCGTCTGAACTGGCGCTGATTTGGTCCAGGTCCACCACATCCGTAAAAGCTTCGTCAGAAAAACCGGACTTGTCATCCGCTTCTTCACTGAATCCACTCAGACTATTATCATTTTCCTGAAAGTCGTCGGACACTTCTTCTGCACTTGCAGGCTCACTATCGGCTGTTGCCGCATCAACAGAGATATCTGGCAGAATGAAAACGGATGTAAAAATAAGGAGAACAATCCAGCATAAAACTGAACTGAATCGAGTCATCAGATTCCTCTTTCCATTCGCTGAGTAGTAAACAGGGTATCATCGACACCCTTGTTGTAAATAATATTATCAAAAATCAGAACCGTCATATGATCCGTTCTGTTTCGTTTGGTTGTCTTCATGGTTAATTTTTTGGCTGTCCAGATACCATCGATCTGAATAATGTCAGAAGCTGTAAAATATTTGATTTCCTTTCCTTTTTTTACATAAAGTTTCGCCCGGATAGTCATGAAAATATCTTTGCGAACCCAGGATACACTTTTCAGGTATCCGGTCTCCTCGATCACCTTGTTTCGCATCTCATTTTTGGGAGTTCCCTCGATTACCCAGCAGTCAAATCCTTCGACCTGCTCACGCTCGTTGATAAATTGGTATTCCCATTCATTTAACTCTAAACCGTTCATATCAGCATAACTGAAATCACTCCCCATGAATGAGTCTTTCTTATTTCCGGAACTGATTCGCTTCACCTTGCGCAATGCTGGCAGATAAAGCCAGTTATCGTCTTCCTTGTTTTCATCATCCCAGTCAAAGGAAAGAAAAGCCGTATTTCTAACATCAGCGGGGCTGAGAAAGAAACTGATCGATTTAACATCTTTGCCGTAATCCTTTCGAAATCCCTTTAATTTTCGAACCCGTTGATTCTTGTTCTTATCTATCAGAATCATGGTTAATTCAGAATTTGAGGTCTCACCATCATCACGCTGATCAACCTGACGCATAACCTCAAGGGCCGACAATTCTGCAGCGAACAATGCGCCTGGGAACAGGACTGCCATGCACAGAAATAGGATAAAAACGTGGACGGTCCAATTGTTACTCTGTTTGATGACCATTTTTAGCCTCCTCCAGTGATTTTTTTTCAATTCCGTCTTTCAATCGCCATAAAACAAGGTATTGACAGTATTCGTAGAAAGGTTAATTTAGTCAAGCATGAGCTATTTCAAGGGCTCTTGACCCGGATAAATCAGGTCAACCAACCTGTTCAGGGTAACAGGCCATCATGACATAGTGCATAGCAAGCAGATGAGGGCGCCCCTTGAAGCGACCATTTCGGCAGGAAAAGTCTGCAATGGTTCATAGCTGACTGCCACCAACTTCGTGTCTTTTACTTTGATGCCATCTGATAGACACCGTCCCAGTTTTTCGCTGGCTGGTTTTCCATAAATTTTTTACACCGTTCAACGAACACCTGCGAAGCCCCATCTCCTTTAAACAGCTTATTTGTATGGCCAAAGTATTTTATGGCGTCATGCCAGTTCTGAGCTCGATACAGCTGTAACCCTTTTGAAAAATATCGGGCCGCTTTCAGTCGTTCTGCTGACACCTCTCCTTTTTTACCCAAAACTTCGAATATCCGGACAGGCGCTTTCTTTCCCACGACACGAATCATATCCAATTCTCTGACCTCAATATGGTCTTTTGCAGCATTGTGGGTATATTCACTGATCAGGGTGTAAGTCCCATACTGCTTGTTAACGCCTTCCAGCCTGGCCGCAAGGTTGACACCGTCGCCCATCATCGTATAGTCCATCCGATAAGCGGAACCCATATTTCCCACCACCACCTGGTCGGTATTCAAACCGATTCTGACATAGAGCTGGTGTTTGTCGTGTTGTTTCCAGTTCGCTCGCATTTCAACCAGTTTCTGCTGCATCTCCAGTGAAGCCAGGCAGGCCCTGACAGCATGATCAGGATAGGTAACAGGAGCCCCGAAAAATGCGATGACAGCATCCCCCTCAAACTTGTCAACGGTCCCGTCATACTTCATCACGATATCTGTCATTGCGGTGAGGTACTCATTCAGCAGCTCTACCAGCTCTTCGGGGGTGAGCGATTCAGAAATCGTTGAGAAGCCCTGTACATCCGAGAAAAATGCGGTAATCTCTCTTTTTTCACCCCCCAACTTTAGTAAACCCGGGTCGTTCACCAGCTGGTCAATGACTTTTGGGGACAGGTACTGTTGAAAAGCGCCTTTAATAAACCGTTTGTCCTTCTCTTCGCCAAAAAACTTGAACAGTACAATGGCGAACCAGTTCACCAGTATCACACCCAGGACATGGACAAAACTGGTCCAGGTTCTTTCATTGAAGAGCAGCCACAAATTTCCGGCAAAATAACCGACCAGATACAATAACGAAAAGATCAGTCCCTGCAGGGCACGCAGTTTTGTCAGGATCAAGCCGATGATTAATCCGGAAAAAAGTATCATCAGGAATGACATAAAATTTATAAAATCTGACTGATACAAGTAGTCATCCCTGAGTAAATTGTCGATTAAATTGGCATGGACCTCAACCCCTGGAAAGGCAGATCCGAATGGCGTTGTGCGCAAATCATAAATTCCAGTCTCAGTGGCACCCAGAATCACAATTTTATCCTTCAGCTTTTCCTTGGCAATCTTATGATTGATGACATCGAAAACCGAGTAGTGGGGAAAGGTATAGGCCGGTCCCCTGAAGTTAATCATAACGGTGCCGTCACTGGCTGTCTGGATCCATTTCTTTCCCAGGGCAAATCCTTCAATGCCGCCTTCGTTAACGACCATGCGAATCGGATCGTTTCCAAGATACCGTCTGACTATCTGCAGATCCAGGGATGGAAAATACATGTCCCTGTATTTAATGACCATGGGAATTCTGCGGATGGTGCCGTCTTCAATATCGGGGACGACGTTAAAATAGCCATTCAGTGCATTTCGGTAGTTCAATTCTCGAATATTCGCTTCAACTGCACGCCCTTCGGGAATTGGAAGCCATTCAAGGTGTTCAGCACCTTGAATAATGGTAATTTCAGAGTTTTCAATCAGTGCCGCGGACTCGTCCAGTTTCTTCACAGTCAGGTGCTTGATCTGCTCCAGGCTTGCGCTGAGAAAGAAGAAATACCCGAGAACCACGTTGTTCCACTTGCTTAATTCAGCACCAAATTTAGCGTCATTGTTTACCTCGGCCGATATTCTGGTCCGTATTTGTCGCAACCCGTGGATAATTTCAGGGGTGTTCCGGTTTTCCTTTGCTGCTAGCGTATAAAAAAGATCAAGTGCGTATTGGGAAGAGATATCATTGGCATCGGGTTCTGAAAAAAGGACGTCATATCCCATCACCTTTATCTCGTAAAATGTCTCGAGTTCATGCAGCAACCTGGCCATGACATCTCTTTTCCAAGGCCACTGTCCAAAATTGTCGATCGCCTTGGTATCAATGGCCACAATCGCGACTTCATCGTTCTCCAAAGTATTTCCGCGACTTCGCATCGAAAAATCGATCACCTGCTTATCCAGCAAATCCAGAATACTTCCGGAGCCGTAACCCAGAAAGCTATAACCATAGATAAGTATAAAGATCAGTGTGATCGTAATGGATATTTTATACCCTGACGGTCTCAACAGCTTCTTTATCATTTGATCCCTGACACTGTGGGTTGCAAAGTACCGGCATTAAGAAAGACTGGCATCGCCATTGGTATCTGGATAAACAGATGCAATCAGGCTCTGCCGCATGATGTCAACTGGCGCTTTCTGTCCGGTCCAGATTTCAAATGCCTCTACACCTTGATATAATAGCATATCTAGGCCGTTCATATGAGAAATGGATCTCCCAATCGCTTTTTTCAACAACGGCGTTACAGGGGGATTGTAGATAATATCGATGATCCATTTACAGTCTTGGAGGATTTCATCCGCGAGTGGACATTTGTCATCATTCATACCGACTGAGGTCGTGTTAATAACGATATCCGGGGAAGAATCTCTGGAAATGGCGGTCCTGACTGCCAGCGCCGGGGAGACACGGTAAATCAGATCCGCCAGTTTTTCCGCCTTCTGCTGTGTTCTGTTAACGATGCTGATTTCGGCTACACCAGCCTTTGCCAATGAAACCGCTATGGCCCTTGCAGCTCCACCAGCACCGGCCAACAGTACTTTTTTTTGGGACAAAGCGATCTTTGCCGCAGCCAGTGAGCGCATAAAACCGCTGCCGTCAGTACTGTATCCCTTCCAGCCACCATGGGTTTTTATGACCGTATTGACAGATTGCAGGAGTTCCGCTTCTTCTGACAGGGAATCCAGATAGGGAACTATTTTTTCCTTGAAGGGCAGGGTGATATTGAAGCCTTGAATGCCAATGATCGAAAATGCATTCATCAGCCCCGGCAGGTGGTCCTCTTGAATCAGAAAGGGAACGTAGACGGCGTTGATGCACAGTTTCTGAAAGGCGAGACTGTGCATTCTTGGTGAGAAAGAGTGCTTGACAGGATTGCCAATCACTCCATAGAGCATTGTTTTTCCATCTATATCGATGCAAGTCAAATCGGTTACCCGCTCATCATTATTCATTCTCGCCAAATCGGTCGTTAATTAACGCTGTAAGCTTCGACAGGGCTTTCTGCTCTTCAGCCTCATTTTCACCTGAAACCGTGATGTGAACAAAGGTCTGATAGATAGCGGCCAGCATCAGAACATCCATGATGGATTTGGCATCAGCATGCTGATTATTGCAACTGATCGAAATGGTAGCGTCATATTCTGACGCTGTTTGAACGAGTTTCGTGGCCGCTCTGACATGAAGGCCCAGTTTATTGATAATTTGAATTCTTTTTTCAAGCATCACTAGCTGTTTGTTGTTTCTGTTTACAGCCCAAGTGCATGCCTGAGGTCGTCCGCACGATCCGTTTTCTCCCAGGTGAATTCGGGTAACTCTCGGCCGAAATGGCCGTAAGCAGCTGTTTTCTGGTAAATGGGGCGTTTCAAATCAAGGGTTTCAATAATCCAGGCGGGTGTCAGCGGAAAGAGCTCTCGTACCGCTTTTTCCAGTGCGACCTCTTCCACTTTGCAACTGCCAAAGGTATTGATCGAGATGGAGACAGGCTCCGGAAATCCAATCGCGTAGGCTATCTGAACTTCGCATTCAACGGCAATACCGGCCTTGACAATATTTTTTGCAACATAGCGTGCTGCATAGGCTCCCGACCGATCAACCTTGGAAGGGTCTTTTCCTGAAAAAGCGCCACCACCATGGCGTCCCATTCCACCATAGGTATCAACGATGATCTTCCGACCGGTCAAACCACAGTCCCCCATGGGGCCTCCGATAACAAATCGCCCGGTGGGATTGATCAACCAGCGGGTGTGCTCATCGAGCATATCAGCTGGAATCACGGCTTTACCGACTTTTTCAATCAGATCACTTTCGATCTGACCATGACTGATCCTTTCATCATGCTGACTGCTCAATACGACAGCCGTGACCTTGACTGGCTTTCCATCACGATAAAGGATCGAAACCTGGCTTTTTCCATCCGGTCTCAGATAATCCAGCTCCCCACTCTTTCTTTTTTTAGCCATGGTGGCGGTCAGTTTATGGGCAAATGAAATCGGCATTGGCATCAATTCCGGTGTTTCATCTGTGGCATAACCAAACATCAGCCCCTGGTCACCCGCACCCTGGTTCTGGAATAACCCCTCACCTGTATTGACTCCCTGTGCGATATCCGGTGATTGTTTATCCAGCGCAACCATCACTGAACAGGATTTACAGTCGAATCCTTTTCTCGAATCATCATACCCAATGTCATTGATCGTATCCCTGACCACTGTCTGAAAATCAACAATTGCTCGTGACGTAATCTCTCCGGCAATCACAACCAATCCAGTAGTGATCAGGGTTTCACAAGCCACACGACTTGAAGGGTCATCTCTGATCATGTTGTCTAAAATGGCATCAGAAATCTGATCCGCCATCTTGTCAGGATGTCCTTCTGTAACTGATTCTGATGTAAAAATAAACTCTTTAGACATGTCTTCTCCTTCAATTCCTTATGTTAAATAGTGTGTGAAACCAGCCTAAAGAAATCTAATTTTATCTAAGATATCAATGGCTAATGGCATCGGATGATTCAATCCCGGTTGATCCGCTGGTTCCGACCCGATGCTCCTTCGTGTGAACACTGGAGAGATCAGCAGGTTCTCGATCAAAAGAACAGATCATTACACCAATGGACGATAATTTAAGAATGCATAGTCGAATTTACGTCTTCATAGTATTCCATGTCAAGAATGTTCCCTCAATTAAACACGGGTCGTCACATTTGGTGAACGTTTTTTTTCAAATTTCGGTACCCATTTTCAAATCAAACCGTTATGATTTAAGAAGAAAATTGTGAAAATAGCGAAAAACAATCGATAAACGGGGTTTTGGTGTAATTAACCAATTGATATTATATCACGTTGTTATTTATTTAGTTTAACAACGAAACAACATCCCCCGGGAAAAAGGAAAAAACCGCTTCTGATAAACTGCAAACGTGTCTTTTAAAGATTTATCAGGCATCCAACATTAAAATCGATCGTCCGCTACCCTTTAACAAGACTGTGCCACTGGTTTTAAAAATCAGGTAAATCCAATTAACAGTGGTTAATCATTGAATATTTCTTTCCTTTGCACATTTATTGCTTTTCTTTTCCCAATTCAATCCAGACCGTGATTCATTCACAGCCAGTTCAATCAGCATTCGGGATACAGCGTTATAGTCAAGGTCGTTATCAATGTTGAAATCATTTAAAAGGAATCGTGAACAAAAAGCGGCTCAGAAAGCAGAAGATCTGTTGACAAAAGGGATTCTGCAGTTGGACGGGAAACTGTATAAGCAGGCCATGATAGAGTTCCAGAACGCATTTCAGTTAGACCCCAACACGGTTCTGCAGAGACTGGATAAGGAGTTTCAACACTATTTGGAAATTCTTGACTATGAAGCCGCACTTTCAATCGGTCTAATTCTTGTAAAGATTAAGAAGGACGACTATGAACTGGTTAACCTGGTTGGAAATTGTGCCCGCAAGCAAAAAAATTATAAACAGGCTAATAATCTCTATCGTTACGCACTGAAAATTAACAGGAACTTCCCCCTAGCCTTTTACAACCTGGCTGCCAGTATGGGAAAGGTTGAAAAGTATGACGGAGATATCAAAAAATCATTAAATGTTTTTGCTGACATCAAAGATTATATCGTTCCTGAATATGAGCAGGATTCTGATTTTGGGGAAAGGGTAGAGACAGAACTCAATACTGCTGCCAGTAGCCATTTCGAGCAGCAGGTCAAAAATCTGGAGAAGTCGATTAAGGAGAAGGAAGCCAATGGTGACTATCATGAAGCCAAGATTCTGACAATCGATCTGGAGAAACTCAAACGGAAAGGGGTAGGTACATCAGACAAGGCATATCAGGACTATTACACAAAACTGGCCACCATCGAAAATCCCGATGAGATGACCGAAGAAGATAAGCAGAATCAACTCAGAAATATATACAATTACGGCACATTTCTCCTCAAAAATAAAAAAACGGATCTGGCACTCAAGTGTTTCCATCAAGTCAAAGAAGCAGGCGCCGGTTTTAAATATAATGACATGCTGATTGCAATCGCGATGGCGGTTGGCGGACAGATAAAGGACGGGATCAAGTTCTTTGTTGATGAACTGGGAGAAGAGCAGTACAACCGCTTCTTCAACATCAACCTTGGGTTGATGTATAAGAGTATCAACAACCGACTGCTTGCAATCAAATATCTCGCCATCGGGGCAGAACTCCTCGAAAAATCGGATGGCCTGTATCACCTTTCGGATCTGATAGAGATAGCAGATCAAAGCGCACAGGACGGTAATTACAGGAAAGCACTCAAGCTTTATAATGTAGCCGTCACCGAGGTCGATAATGTGGATATCTGGTCGAAAATCGGTGAAGTATACATTAATCTGAAGAAATACGACGAAGCAACCCGGGCCCTCAGGGAAATACAAAGGTTGGACCCCGAATCAAAATATGCGGCTCAGCAATTGAAAGATCTTCATGACATATTTTGTGTGCGGGCGGAAAGTTTTTTTAACCAGTCAAAATTTCAGGCTTCTGCTTCCATGTATGAAAAAGCCCTTCGCATTATCCGTCCACCGGAGACGATAAAGCAGGCGGCTTCTGTATACAAAGTGTTGAATAACAGCCTGAAGGTAGAGGAACTCACCCAGGAGTATGAGAATATCCTCAAGAATGAGCGTGAACAGGAAAATGAAAAGCAGCGCCTGGAATATGTCAAGATGGGCAAACTGGCCATCAGGCGCAAAAACACCAAGCAGGGTCTTGAACTGCTGGAAATGGCGTTTCGCATGAAGCTGGACAAGGATGTCTTTGTTTTGCTGGCATCTGTTTACAAGTCTTTGAAAAGAAGAGAAGACATGCAGGACCTGCTTAACCGCTGGAATAAAATGGTTGAGTACGATGAAAAAATGAAGAAATTCGAAAAAGACGAGCAGCGCGCTCAATTGGCCGACAGTTGACATGAGCGTAAAATTTGTTTCGTTTGTCGGTCGGTCCAATTCCGGAAAAACCACGCTCATCACCCGTCTGATCCCCATCCTGCAAAAAAAAAGAATCACTATCGGAACCATCAAACATACCCACCACAGCGCAGAATTTGACAAACCTGGAAAAGATTCATGGCGACATCGGCAGGCTGGCAGTGAACAGGTGTTGCTCCTGTCTCATGATCAACTTGCCCTCTATAGAAGCCACACGTCAGCTCAGCCCTTAGCCGAAACCGTCCAGCAATGGTTCAGTGAATTCGATCTGGTGATCTCTGAAGGATTCAAATACGAGGATGGATTGAAAATTGAGGTATTCAGACAAGCGACTGAGAAAACGCCACTATACATCGATCCTTCATTCGGGATTCAAGCACTTGTCAGCGACATTACCCCGGAACGGGACATCACCCATTTCAAGTTTGAAGACCTTGACATGATAAGCAACTGGATTCTTGAAAAGACGGAGATCAAGACCAGCTAGCGTGACCCCCGATATTTGCCCGCGAATGGTCTGAAAAAACCTGGCTCGGAAATAGCCTTGATCAATCAGTTGATCCGGATCTCAAGTGGCTGTGACTGAATCCGAACAGGAGCGCATGCCCGAATTTCCTGGCTTACAACGCCACGCTGCTGTCAGTCCATCCTTCCACAGCACTTTTTATATTTCAGACCACTACCGCAGGGACAGAGGGCATTGCGCCCGACTCTTTTGCGGTGATACATCGGAGAGGGCACTGATTTGGGCATCCTGGATTCTGTCTCCCTTTCCATCAGAATTTGCCGAGCCAGTTGATTGAATCCTCCCTGGGAATGGTTTAGAAACTGTTTCCACCCCTCACATAAAAAGCTGAGATTATCAGGGCTGTTCCCGGCAAAAAGCCGATGTTTGAGGCAATCTCCGTTGCAGAGATGGAGGCAGTTGCATCGATCGCAATGGGGGTTCCACTGTTTCTTCTGATCGCCAAAATCACGGTAGATTTTCGATTGCTGCAGTTCAGACCAGGATGAAGTCATGATGTTGCCCAGTTTCAATGGCCGGTCAACAAAAAAATCACAGGGGTAGATGTCGCCGTTGTATTCAACCACAAAATACTGGCAGCAGTTCTGACCCAATGTACAGACATTCTCCACACCATCAACGATCTTTGACAGAATCGAATCGAAGTGCCTGATAGACACCCTGCGGGTATCTTTGAAATACCACTCATCAAACAATTCGCACAGAAACCGCCCCCATTCCTGTGCCGTGATGGAAAAGGGCATTGGCTTCCCTGCTTTGTCAAACTCCACGCAGGGAATATACTGCTGATAATAGTGTCCTTCAGAGGTCAGGTAGCGGTATACCTGTCTTGCATGTCCCACATTGGCGCGACTGACCAGTACCAGAATATTGACCGAAGCCTCCGCATTTTTCAGGTGATTCAGTCCCCGGATCACATTCTGGTGGGATGGTTCTCCCAAACGATTGGTACGGTATCTGTTATGGATTTCCGGTGGACCGTCCAGACTGCAACCGATTAAAAACTGGTACCGGGACAAAAATCGGGCGAAGGGAGCATCAATCAGGGTCCCATTGGTTTGAAGGCCATTCGCCACGCTTGCCCCTTTTTTACCATGTTTCATTTGCAGAGCCACGACTTTTTCGAAAAAGGGCAGACCCATCAAAGTCGGTTCCCCTCCCTGCCACCCCAGTGAGTAGATGGATTGTTCGGTCCTCAGGTAACTTTCGATAATCCTTTCCAGTACGTCATCAGTCATCCTGTGTCTGACCGATTCGCCATAGAGGTGGCACTTATCCAGGTAAAAGCAGTATTCGCAATTGAGGTTGCAGTCGGCTGATGCCGGTTTGATCAGTAGAGAAAAATCCTGATATCCTGTTCGTTCAGTTATGTTCATTTAGAGAAAACGGGGCCTGTGACTGTCCATTAATCGGTGTCATATGTCCGCTGGGTCCACCATGGGTAAAAAGGGGGCAGGTCTTTTTCCGGCTTCAACGGAAATCGGGCCTCTCGTTTTTCAAGAAAGGAGCTGAGACCTTCCTGAAAATCATCGGTGCTGAACATAAAATGGAGGCACTTTGACTCTATTTTATGTGCTTCCATGGGGTGATCGGCACCCAGCATCTGCCAGAGCATCTGACGCGTAAATGCAGTTGACAGCGCAGATGTGTTGGCAGCAATCTCATTGGCCACCTCCATGGCGGTATCCATCAGGTTCTCAACCGGGACAACCCTGTTTACGAGACCACTGGTGAGTGCTTCATCCGCCAGGATCAGACGTCCACTATGCATCCATTCTGATGCCTTACCGATACCGACCAGCCTGGGCAGAAACCAGGTGCTGCATCCTTCGGGGACAAGCCCCCGGCGGTTAAAAACGAATCCCATCTTTGCATTTTCAGCGATAATACGAATATCCATGGCCAGCGTCATCGTGCTCCCCACACCGACAGCATGCCCGTTTATTGCGGCAATAACGGGCTTTTTGATATTATAGAGCATCGTTGTCAATTGACCCGCTGAATCTCTTGGCGGATTCGTCAGCCCATCGCTTTTCTGACGGTCGCCAAACCGACTCGGATCCAGGTCAGCACCGGCACAGAATGCTTTACCGGATCCGGTGACAACAACGACACGGACATTATCATCTTTATCCGCTGAATCAAAAGCAGCGATCATTTCATCTTTCATCTGAAACGTCCAGGCATTCATTTTTTCAGGGCGATTCAAGGTAATCAAGGCTATCTGGTCTCTGATTTCATATAAAATCTGTTCATACTTCATCTGGTTTCCTTTGAATGGTTCACATTGCTGATCTCGGTTGGATCTCCCGACGAATCATCAGTATCGCGATATCGTTCCATCATCTGGTGATGCTTGATCATAGTAGTATCAACAGCAACGAATGATCAAGGGCGGAGTTTATCACCCATGATATCATGGAAGAAAAGAGGCAACACCATCAAGGCGCATGAACCCGCGATCTGGATATAATGGATTTTCTTGCAGGTATACAGGTAGGCAAACGAATTCTGACAATGAGACCCCACCGGGAAGAGAATGACATTGTAACGGACAAGATAGGAGCGAAGCGTGTTTTGCAGGCGGAATAAGACCTGCTCAAGGGTTCGACGTGTAGCCAGTCAGCTCGACATATCCCTTGCCGGAAAGGCCTTCACCCTCTACCACCACCGCCCCCTCCCAATATGCAAAGCTGTGTCTGTGTTCCTGGTTTTTCATCAGGGGTTTAACAGAAAACAGCAGCCCTTTCAAAGGGATCCGTATAATCCAGGCGGCAGGATAGTCTTGACCGCTTACTGGACTGCGCCAGCGATCAACGACTGTAATCTGGAAGTCGTTTTTCTGGAGAGGAACAATACTGCCATCTTTATTTACAAAGGAGCCGGATGAAAACTGACTGATACTGCCATTTTTCTCCCTGATCTGATACAGCATAATCTCACGCCAGTCATCCAGTTGAATTGAAAACCAATCCCATCCCGTCTGATTTTGACTCAGTGCACTGGAACTCCATTCACGATCCAGCCAGCTATAACCGGAAACAGGATAGGTTTTACCATCGACGATGACAGTTCCGGTGGACTCAATGCGGGTATTGGAAAAGTAGTAGGAGGCATTTCCCGGTTCCGGACCTTTTTGGCTTAAACCATCACGTCCATTGAAGACCATGGGTTTTAGAAGGCGGAGTGTCAGTTGAAGGGACATTTTGGATGACTGGGCACTCATCATCCATTCCCCCTGCCGGTTTTCGGACACCGCCCAGTTTTCAAGCCATACTTTGAAAGGGTGAGCCTCAGCACCGGCCAATCCCAGACTTCCTCTTGAAAATCGCTCAAAAGTGAGAAAGGACTTGCTCTGGATATCCGATAACGCAAAATGAGCCATATACAGCTGATTTGTAGCCCATGCGGACTGACCGGCAGGTCTTTCCGCCCGGATAGCGCGACGAAAGAAAGTCAGCTGATAACCGAATGGTCTTCCTTCAGCTGTAGTCAGGTTTCCTGTAAAATACCACCATTCAGTCTGAAAACGGTTATGCGATCCCAGATCTCTCGGAAACACAAAAGCCCTGGGATGGACAGCTCTTTCAAATTGCTCTGCCCCTGGATTCTCGGACATTACCTGTGTGATATTGGCATATTCGGTCGGCTGTTTCGTGTTGTCTATCCAGTAATAGACACCGGCACCAGAAATAATCAATGATATCAAAATAAGAGGTATCCATTCCTTCATTTGGTTTACTCGGTTCGAAGGGCGTCGGCTATTTTTTTTCTGCCGATCGCATATGAAGGATAAACAGCTGCTCCTAAAGATGCCAGAACAGCAATGGAAACCGCCTGCACATAGTGATGATATGCCATCACGAACTCCAGCGTCCAACCAAAGGACTGTTTATTAATTACATATATCAAAATCCAGGCCAGCGTCGTTCCAAGAGGAAGCGCCAGCAGGCCGGAGACCCCGCCAATAATTCCGGCTTCGGTGAGAATCATGCGCCAGAGTTGCTGGATTGTCATGCCGTTCGCCCGCAACACGCCAATTTCCCTGGTTCTTTCAAGCATCATGGCCATGATGGAGTTGAAGACGCCGATAAATGCTACCAGCGAGGCAAGAATTTGCAGTGCCACGATAATGGTAAAAGTCCGATCGAATACTTCAATGGCGTTTCTTCGAATACTGGCATTTGAAGAAATAACGAATTGATATTTTTTTGCCAGATTCAGGTTTATCTGATCAATCAAGTCATCACTTGAAATCCCTGGTTCGCTCATGAGCGCGATTCCCGATATTCTATCATCCCGCCAGTATTGACGATAGATACGGGTTTTAATGAGTATCATCCCCTGTCTGGCGGAAAAATCACGAAATACACCCGCAATTGGAAACGTGTGCGTTCCCTGATTGGTCATAAGGCTCAATGTTTTACCGGGTTCCTGGGCAATTTTATTATGCCAGGCAAAGGTTTCTGAAATAAAGACGGCCCCCTTTTCAAATTGCTCATAAATCTCAGACTCTGTCCCAGACTTCCAGATCCATCTTCTTTTGACAATTTCCTTGTCCTGGGCGAACATGATGGCCCCGGTATACATTCCCGAGTTGATTCTAAAAGCCCGCACCAGATGCTGCTCACTGATTCCCGGTATTTCTTTCAAAGCCTCGGCAATACCGGGATCCAGATTGGGGTACGCCCGATTGACACCAACCAGGTAGATATCGGCCTTGATCGTGGTATTGAGCCATTGAACAACGGTAAATCGGAAGCTTTCGACCATAATACCCACCCCGATGATGACGGAAACGGCAATCATCAGCGCCGCGATCGAAACTGTTGTGCGGCTGAGAGAGCGCATGGTGTTGCGCAGGGCCAGTTTTGTGATCAGGCCGACACCCGGTGGCAGCAGCCATAGCCAAAAACGGATAAAGCGCTGTGAGAGAAATGGGACCAGGAGGGCTGCGCCAAATACGATAAACAGCAGACCACCAAAACTGGTCACCAGTTGACGGGTCTCTGTTCTCAGAATAATACCCCCTGCCAGGAGGAGCACTATTCCCGCCAGCGACAAAGCTGGCATTATTCTTAAGGCATACTTTTCCAGAACAGACCGCCTCAGTGCTCCGACAGGTGTTACCCTGACAGCTTCAATGGCTGGAAATAGCGCTGAGATAAACGAAGCCAGGAGACCTAACCCGAGCGCCTTCATCATGTCAACGAATGATATACTGAACGCATTTACCGATAAAACATAATACAGATCCGAAATTGTCTGACTGACCAGTTGAACGGTTCCTATTCCCAGGACCATACCAACCAGAAGTCCCAGTAGGCTTCCGATAAACCCAAGTATGACCGTCTCCCCCATGATCATGACAAAGATCTCTCGCTGCGTCGCACCCAGGGCTCTTAAAATTCCCAGCAGTTTCCTTCTTTGCACCACTGAAAATGTGATGGTATTATAAATCAGAAACATACCAACAAGCAAGGCCAGCAGACTCATCGCCTGCAAATTCAGTTCGAATGATTTCGACATCTGCCGGATCGATCCACTTCTTTTCTCAGAAGGAACAATAAAAGTCTGGGGAGGGAGGATCTCTGCGATGGAACGAAGTGTGTCAGCATCGTCATCCGCGATGACCAGGTCAATACGACTGATTATATCCCCCAGCTGCAAGATTTCCTGGGCCGTCGAAATATCTGTGATGATGACACCTGAAAGGGCGTTCTGTGAGATTTTATCATTAGTCTGCAGGTACCCGTATACCATGACCGGGATCTCTTTTCCGCCCTGCAACAGGGTCAAATGATCACCCACAGCAAGGCCGGCTTTTCCAGCTAACTGTTCGGAGATCAGGACCCGGCCTGCTTCCGCCAGTAAGCCGGTTAACAGATCTACCGGCTGGGAATTGCCCTTTGAGCTCAAGACATTTCGAAAATAAAGCTCTGAAAAGGGATCAACCCCCAACAGTTTCAAGGTGCGTAACTGCAATTCTTTGACCTGAACATATCCTTCCACCACCGGCGTGTTATCCCGATGCCCCAGTTTCAATCGAAGATCTTTAAAGACTTCCTGAGGAATCCCGTCCGAAGTCCCGACGATCTGGTGTGTTGTTTTTCCGGTCAGGCTTTCAGTAGAGAGCTGAAATGAGCGGCTGACACTTGAGTTGGCAATATCAATAGAGACAACGACAGCCACCCCCAGTGTAATACCGATGATAATGAGAAGGGTCTGCAATGGATGGGCTTTGTGATAGCCAAAACCTATCTTGAGTAGGATTTTCAGGGCCATATGCAACTGAAGGTTACCTTGTTAAACCGCAGGAAGAGCAGGAACCAGCATCCTGTTTTCAATCCGGAAGACATAATCTGCTGCAGCAAGGGCGTCTTCACTGTGTGTGGCCATTATCAATGTTTTACGTTTCTCCTGGACGAGACGGACCATCATCTGCAGTACATTCATGCCGGTTTCGTGATCCAGGTTTCCAGTCGGCTCGTCTGCCAGAATGAACTGCGGGTCATGGGCAAATGCGCGGGCAATTGCCACCCGCTGCTGCTCGCCGCCTGACAGGATGTCTGGCATCGCATCAATCCGGTTCCCCAAACCAACCTCCTCGAGCATCGCGCAAGCCATTTTACGGTTGGTATGATCCCTGACTCCATCCAGTTCTCTGATTAACATTGTGTTTTCAAGTACGGTTAACGTCGGTATCAAATTGAAAAACTGAAAAACAAATCCCAGTTTTCGCCTTCGAAAGAGGGTCCGGTCATAGTCCGATAAGTCAGCCAGATCTGTATTTTCGATAAGCACTTTTCCTTTGTCTGGAACATCGATACCGCCCATGATGTTCAACAGGGTACTCTTACCAGAGCCGCTTTTACCGAGAATGACGGAGAACTTGCCGGTCGAAAACTGAGCGTTTAAACCCGAAAGGATGGTGTGTGTTTTTCCGCCCTCCATATAAGCCTTGCTGATATTCTGCAGCTCTATTTTCATTGGGAGTCTCCATTGAATGAGAATCTGACCATCACAACCCTGCCTCTGCCTTTTTTAAAATGCTGTGTCGTTACCTCATGTTCGCACAGGAAATGTGTTCTGCACATATGAAACCCTTTTCAAGTTTGTTTTAGAAAGATTGCTTCCCTTATTTAACGATTCCATTTTCTGCAACGTCCACACTGGCGGCGGTAGCGGATGAGAAACAGCCGGCTGGGAAAACAGACTGAAGCCTGGGAATGCTGGAGGAAAAGGGTTGTGGCATTAATTCATCGCAAAAGCTCGCAACGAATTATCAGAAAATACGACATTTCAATAAAGGGCACCTTGATTCATTAAGTTTATAGAACACTCCGCACCAAAGGGGTGGTGTTTCAAGAAACGCACGAGTCCATCCATGGCTTCCAGGGTTCTTGAAACACCACCCCTTTGATGCTGACTGAGTTTCATTTATCAAGATGCCCTAAAGTGAATATGATGGATCAAAAGACCGACAATCCGAATACAATAATGGCCCGGTTTTTCACCATGGAAAAAACAACTGAGTGGTCAGTAGAGCACGGCCCCGGATCAACAAGCCATCTAACTGCTTTTCAGGGATTTTCAGTCTGAAAGCGGATTTAAAATGGTGCTGATGTTATTCTGGCAGCAGCCATGATCGACGCATTGACAGCAGATCCAAAAAGAGAAAAGCATGGATTGGCAGGTCGGTGTTCCCATCAGTCATCGAGTTCAGGGAAGATAGTCCTCTCGGACAGGTGAAAAGATCTCAATCGCAATAGAATCCTCGATAATCGTTGCACTGTGTTTTACACCTCCCGGAATGCACCAGCTGTCACCTGGCCCGGTTTCATAGACCTGATCTTCAACTGTGAGTTTTATTCTACCTGAAACCAGATAGCCGATTTGTTCATGGGGGTGTTCATGGGCCGGTAAATCGTTACCCTTCTCCATCACAAATTCAGTCAAGGAGACTTTCTCACCATAAGTTAATGTTTTCAGCCGGATCCCATCTACCGGATTCAGGTAATGATCACTGTTTTTTTTATAAAACATCTCTTATTCCTTTAATGTGTTCAATGAATGATGAATCGTGCTTGAAGCATCCCCCCATTCGCTCCACTAGGTATCTATTCACCACTTTATCAGCCAAAGGAGCAGGGACCCGTATGTTATTAAACGGATTGGGAGTGGTTAAGCATCGCCAGGATGGCGATGTCAACGACCGCCCTCGCAGACAGGCATGGATGCCTGTCAAGAATGAGTTCAATGACATACGGGTCCCAGGTTCTATGGCGGAGCACATGCTGAATAGATACTCCACTAGTTTGATAATCGATATTCAGAGACAGGGATCCAACTGGACCGTGCATCTCAAAACCGATGGTGAGCTCCCTCTTGGTGGTGATTTTGAGATGAACGCCTTGTGGTTTGCAAAACACCTTTCGTCAGCGAAATTGTTGGAGAAATCGTCTTTTTTAGAGAAAACGCAAGGATCAAAAGAAAGGACATAGATCCGTTTAAAGTCCTGTTTTTGACAATTCTTTAAACAATTCTTTTTGTTTCGGGGTTAATTTTTCCGGTAAAATAGCAGAAAGCCGAATCAGCAGATTTCCAGGACCTCCCTTGCTGTTTGGAACCCCTTTACCCTTAATCCTCAGCAGGGAGCTGTTTTTGCTGTTGGCAGGTATTTTCAACTCGATATGTTTTTTATCCAGTGTGGAGATATTGATGGTTGCCCCCAGGACTAAATCCGTTAACTTGACCTCTTTTTCCATAATCAAATCACTGCCTTCTCTTTTAAATACAGGATGTGGTTCAATAACAATCCTGCAGTAAAGATCACCGCGCTGACCGGTATAAGGATCTGACAGTCCTTTTCCCTTGACCTTCAGCTTTTTCCCGGCTTCGATACCCGGTGGAATAGCGAGAATAATCTTGTCGACCCCTGAGCCGGTATTAAATGAAACGGTTTTTTTCCCTCCAATGACGGCTTCCTCCAGAGTCAACGACAATTCCAACTCTGTTTTTTGCGGCTCCCGTGGTACTCCGCTGCCGCTGCTTCCGGAAAAAAGGCCATTTTCAAAATCAAATGGCACCCCTGACCGCCGGCGCGCTGATTTTCTGCCACCGCCACCTGAAAAGGTTGTAAAAATATTATTGCCGAATCCAAACTCCTCAAAAATACTCCCAATGTCGAAACCTTTGAATATATCCTCCTGGGAATAGCGGTTTGAAAAGCCTTCTGCACCAAATTGATCATATTGCTTTTTCTTTTCATTATCACTCAACACGGCATATGCTTCACTGATCTTCTTGAACCGTTCTTCAGATGCTTTATCACCTTTGTTTTTATCAGGATGATACTTCATGGCGAGTTTTTTATATGCCTTCTTGATTTCTTCTTTGCTGGCGTTTTTTTGTACACCCAGGGTCGTGTAATAGTCTTCTGCCATCGTCTTTATTAATATTGATACGAATTGAGAGTGCGAAATGCTGTGTGTGAATAGTCAATATTTTCCTGCGTTCACCGGAAAACCGTTACTTCCTTTCATCTTTAATATACAAGTGATGGTGTCCGGTGTTGATCAAAAAACCTCCGAAAAACCTTATTGAATCGGGATATCAATGGTTTTGCCATCTTCGAGTCAGTCTAACATGCAAGTTGCAGTTAATCCAGTGCCTGGACAATAAAAAAAGCTGGCAAGGGGCATCTCAGGCCAGCCCGGATTCTTTAGCCGCTCTTTCGATCTGCTCCAGACGAACGGACAATGAACCGGTAATACCGATGGACAATCGAACCAGTCCAGGTGACAGACCGATTCTACCCTGGTCTTCAATATCGATTTCCGACGCTGTGGAAGATCCTGAACAACTCATCAAGGTATCAAAATATCCCAGTGACACCGCAATCAAGCCAAAACGCTCCTTGTTCTGCAGCAGCGACATAAATTTTTCAGCTCTTTTTTGTGTTACACAATCAACAGCCAGAATTCCGCCATACCCATAGCCCCTGTTCATCATTGACGTCATCAATGCATGCTCTGGATGAGAAACAAGACCCGGATAGACCACTTTGACCTTGATCTGCTGCAGCAGTTCGGCGATGGCCAAGGCGCGGGTGCTGTGTTCTTTCATGCGTATCGCCAGGTGAGGGAGTCTTTGCTGTATATCAAAAGCTGTTCTGGCATCCATGGTCGGCCCCAGCAGCATCATTCGCCCAGTACGAAGATCCGTCAACTGCTGGATGAAATCTCTGCGACCACAAATAACACCCGCAATGACATCACTGGCACCATTAATAAATTTTGTCAGTGAACTGATCACGATATTGGCACCCAAAAACGCAGGAGACAGAATCATGGGGGCAAATGTATTATCCACCACCAGCTGCAACCCTTTTCCCCGTGACAATTCTGCGAGTGCCGGAATATTCGCAACCCGCAGCGTCGGATTGCCAACGGACTCGGTGAAAATGATTTTTGTTTCAGGATTGATGGCCGCCGCGACAGCTTCATGGTTGATGATATTGACAAAGGTGGTGTTGATCCCCATCTCAGGAAAAACATGTTCAAACAGGGCATGAGTTCCACCATAGATTGTGTCACTGG
>JAHJRI010000170.1 GCA_018830885.1 bacterium
GTCTCTCAATTCCTGCAACCTGCCAGCCAGCAGGGCCGTGGCCTCGTTCCAGGAAATCTGCCGGAAACCATCGTTCTCCCGCAGCATGGGGGACATGATCCGCACGGGGGTGTAGAGCAGTTGCGGACCCGAAAGACCGAGGGGGCAGATACCGCCCCTGTTGATCGGAAAATCCCGGCTGCCCGCGACGGAGACCACACGCTCGTCGATCCGGCGTACCGATACCCCGCAACCTCCAGGACAGAGGCTACATACAGACTCATGAACCGACACCGCGCCGTCCCTGGGAACCGGCACCCAGGGCCAGTTCTGGGTCCAGATGGACAGGTCATCCAGCAGCTTCCATGGCACGGGAGACAGTGTCAACCCGGCCGAAGCCCCCAATCCCAGTGATATAAATCCTCTTCTATTGATCTTCATCTCAACATGTTATTTATGGCAGACAAAGCACCCCTCCTTCCCGGTTTGCACACTCGTTCCCTCATGCTTCATTTTCTGGTGACAATCGGCACAGTCATCCATTCTCATGCCATTCGCTGCGAACAGGGTCCTTCCCCAGATATCGCGGCTGTAGCCGGTCAGACGGTTCTCCTCGTAGACTTTGGACGTGGTGGATTGTCCAATCTCTCCGTGACAGGTCTCGCAGGCCAGCTTTGCCGACTGGACGTGAGCGGCATGGGAGAAAAATACGCTGTCGGGTTGCCGGGCGTAAACATGCCAGGGGATGTTGACCTTTTTTTCAATATAGTCATGGATGAGCCGTTTTTCGTCCGCTCCTGTTTTCACCACTTCCCGGTGACAGTGACGGCAGGTTTCGATACCGGGAATACCGGTAAAACGACCATCCGGCCTGAATCCGTGACAGGATTCGCAGCCCTGATCGGCAATTCTGGCGTGGATTCGGTGATTGAAATCGATGGGCTGACTCCGGCTGCTGTAAAGCAGCTCGGGGAAAACGATCCAGCCGAAAAAAGACAGGGAGATCAGGCCGAGGGTGAAAACCAGAATCGGGGAGCGCATGGAGTGTTTCATTTGGTTGTTTTTACTGTTGATCCCTGTCGATCCAACACTGCGAATAGGGTCCCCTGATAACGGGTTCGTGGCGATTGCGCCGCTTGCCTGGCGCTGGAAGGGCTATTATAGGCAGAAAGCACCATAATAACAATGCAGAATTCAACTTTTCCATGACACGGCTGGTTGATGTCAATTTTGTTGCATTTTTCAGCGGAAACCAGTCTATAAGTCAATGTCGTTCACTTAAGGGGCTTTTCTCATTTGTCAGAGCACCATAGGGGTGTCATTGCAAGAACCTTGGAAACCATGGATGGCTTCCCGGAGCTCCAGGATGGATTGATGCGTTTCTTGAAATGACATCCCTATGGTGAGGAACAGTCTTAAGTTAACGACATAGGTCTATAAGATGTTTTTCAATTATCAGGGTCTGGTCGTTTGGTTCTGGGGTCAGTCGATTCATCCGGTCAGCAGACGATGGGGTATGAATTCAACGCGGTTCTGGTAGATCAGTTTTTTACCCCGTTTATCAATGTCAACACATGTGATGGAGACGTTCATGGTCGACGGCACGACGGTCATAACGGGAATAATTCGCCGATCGCCAGCCAACCATTTCTGAGGAATGACTTCTTTCCCAGACCACCCCTGTTGCTGCAGGATGACATGATTCGAACGGAACCGAATCATGTCAGGGCATGATCATGACTTTTACTGAACTGTCCACATCACACTGCATGTCAAACGCCTCCCTGGCCTGATCCAGGGGAAAGGTGTGGGTAATGATCTGCCTGCGGTCCACTTTGCCGGATCCCATCAAATCCAGGGCCATGGCAATATCATCCGGGAAAAAGCCGAATGAACCCAGCACCGCAACCTGTTTCACGACAAAATAGGAGAGATCCAGGGGGATGGTTTCTTCGAACAGGCCATGGACCACGATTCTGCCGGTGAACTCCCTGACCATGTTGATGGCCTGTTGGAGAGCCGCGGGCTCGGGTCGTTCCCTGATATAGCCGACACAGTCATAGACCACATCAATATTGGCCGTTGATTCTTCAGCATAGGTCATCAGCGGCGACGAGCCGACGATTTCCCTGATTCTGGCTTCGGGACTGGTTCTGGATGCATTGATGATTTCGTCCGCACCCAGTTTTTCAGCCATTTTCAGGCGACCGTCGGAAACATCGACGACAATGATCTTGTTCAACTGGATATCCAGTTCCTTTAAACATTGAACGATCCCCAGGCCAATGATACCGGCGCCAAACACAACCACGTTTTCCCCATTGGCCGGTTTTCCCTTGAGTGTTGCGTGCACCGAGTTGGCAAACGGCTCCAGCGTGGCGGCCGCCTCGTAACTCAGGTCTGGCGGAATTTTAAACAGGTTGAAACCGGGATAGACCAGCACCGGATTGTACTCGGCGAATCCACCACCGTTCGTGACGCCGGCAACCCTGTCCCCGACCTGAAATTCCTGCACGTTGGCGCCCACCTTGACCACATCACCCGAAAATTCATGGCCGGGGATTCGGCCTTTGCCGGTTTTCCGGCACAGCTTATCGGTGTGCAGGTCCAGCTTGTACATGTGCAGGTCCGAGCCGCAGATGCCGCAGGCTTTGACATTCAACAAGATCTCCCCATCCCCGATCTCGGGCATCTCAACCGCTTCGATCGTCATGTCGAACGGTTTATGGAATATGGCTGCTTTCATAATAACTCCAGAATGTTGGTTTGTTCAGACCTTCAATCCTTGTAACTGTTCAGCGGATCATCGCTATTGGCGTCAAGACCTGTATGGTAAAGACCACCCTCAGAGGTGAGACTCGCAGCGAAGCATACCGGAAAAAAGGCAACTATTCACCGGATATACGCCCCAAAGGTATTGTGTTTCAAGAAACGCATGAATCCTCCTGGAGCTCCTGGAAACCATCCATGGCTTCCAAGGTTCTTGAAACACAATACCTTCGGGGCTGAGCGGAAATCAAACTGAATAGATACGAAAAAAGAATCTGCCGGCGGATGAAGAAATCACCCGGGCGACTGGTCCTGTAAATAAAAGTGCCTAGTTGAACGCCATGCCACCACAGACATTCAATGATTGCCCCGTAATCTCTTCGGCATCAGATGATGACAGAAAGGTGACCGCTTTGCCGATATCTTCGGCCGTTTGATACTTTTTAAAGGGAATCAGGGTCTGAACCATCATATCCAGGGCTTCCTTGGCCCCGAGACCGGAGTTTTTCAAGGCTGGATGTACTTTTACCAGCAGTTCGGAACCCTCTTTCCACATGGGGGTGTAGATGATACCAGGGCAGACGCAGTTCACGTTGACATGATGGGGAGCCATCAGCAGTGCCATACTCTGTGTGAAGGCAATGACTGCCGCTTTTGAGGTTGCATAGGCCACCAGAAAATCACTGGGTCTGCGTCCTGCCACCGAGGAGATGTTCACAATTCTGCCGCTGTTCTGTTTTCTGAAAACAGGCGCTGCAGCCCGGTTGCAAAGAAATACCCCTTTGACGTTGACAGCAAAGGTGGCGTCCCAGTCTTCAACCCGGATGTTGTCAATCAGCAACGCGTCTTCTGACGGAACCGCAGCGGGGGAAAATCCGGATATCCCGGCGCAGCAGACCATAATGTCCAGGCCGCCCAACTCCTTCACGGTGGTATCAACCATCTGCTGGACCTGGGTTTCGCTGGTCACATCGGTTTTGATGGCGATGGCCCTTCTGCCGGTTTCCCTGACTTTGCCGGCCACTTTTTCAGCCAGGTCCAGCTGGTAGTCACTGACAGCAACGTGGGCCCCCTCTTCTGCCAGACAACGTGCGATACCTTCGCCCAGTCCGCCGCCACCGCCGGTGACAATGGCAATCTTGTCCTTTACTTTCATTGGGTTTCTCCTTTGTTTTAAAGCACTGCCTTGAAGGCTTGAATCTGGTGTTTTGTATGAAAAACACTCACCACAGAGACACGAAGATCACGAAGGAAAACAAGCTGAGCTTTATGACAGGCACGGGAAGGCATCGCTATTTTTCATCCTTCGTTGTGACCTGCTGGTCATGGGTGTTTGTATGAGAATAGCACCCTAAAGCGACTGTTTGAAACAGCAGCATGAACATGAGGGCACGTTGATTAACTTGAACTCAGTATGCATCAAAGAGTCGGTGCAGTAAGTTCGATCATTTTAAAAAAACAAACGCCCGCATAACGCCTGGTTATCTTCCCTCCCATAAAAAACCGGTTTCGGTCCGGACAGTTGAGGGCGGTTCATGCGCTGCGGAAACCCGTGGCCGCCCTGCAGGGATCAGCACAGCATCAGACCCGGATTTTCCACCAGCTGTGTCAGGTAGGCCATAAACAGGGAGGCTGGTGCTCCGTCGATGACCCGGTGATCAAAGGAAAGGGAATAGGTCATGATGGGTCGGATCACCATCTCGCCATCCCGGGCCACGACCCGGTCGGTAATGGCGCCTGTTCCCAGGATCGCGGATTCCGGCTGGTTGATGATCGGCGTGCCGAAGCCGTAGGATCCGCCGGCACCCCCCAGGTTGGTAATCGTAAAGGTGCTTCCCCGGACATCATCGGGCAGGATGGTGGCCTCCCGCGCAGCCTTGACCAGCACTTTCAGCTCTTTACTGATCTGGGGCAACGGTTTTTGATCCGCGTTTCGCAGTACCGGTACAATCAGACCGCTCTTCAAGACGCTGTCTCCCGTGATCGCAACCGCTACACCGATGTGGATATCTTCCCAGATCTTGATTTCATCTTCGATCAAACTCGAATTGATCAGCGGGTGCACCTTCAGGGCCTTGGTAACAGCCAGCACCAGGATATCGGTATAGGTAATCCGGGTTTGGAGCATCTCTTCCTGCTTCAAAAAATCCGCCCGGAGTTTTTTCACAGCGCTCATATCCATTTCACCGGTGATGGTGAGCTGGGCGGAATTGAGAAGGCTCTGCTGCATGTGATGGGCGATGGCTTTTCGCATACCGCTGCGTATAGAGATGGACTCCTTGACCCGCTTCCCGTCGAAGACCTCCCCATCCCATTCGCTGGTCGGAACACTGGCAGCAGGCGCTGCCGCCCGGGCCTCAATGGCGAGCTCGATATCCGTTTTTGTGATTCTGCCGCCGGGCCCGGTACCGATAACCGAGTTGATATCGATGCCGGTATCTTCCGCCATCTTCCTGGCGACAGGCGAAATTTTCACGCGACCGCCTTTTTCACCGGTTGCCGGTGTTGATGATTTGGCCATGGCCGGCTTTGGCTTGTTCGAAGCTGCCGGTGCTGCAACCACACCGGTTTCAGCCTGTAATGCCTTGAGTTCTTCTTCAGTTGCCGCCAGCTGACCGATCACGGCGCCCACGAGCTGTTTCGGGTTTCCTTCAGCCGAAACCAGGATGTGGAGAAAACCGGAACCCAGGGCTTCGACTTCCCACTGGGTTTTCTCCGTTTCAATCATCAATACCACTGCTTTTTCGTCGACCCAGTCGCCTTCATTGAATCTCCATTCGACCAGATTCGCCTCTTTCATACTCATCCCCAATTTTGGAATATTGATCTCGGTTGCCAATGTTATCTCCCTGCTGGTTATTATTATGAAAAGGAATCGTCACGATACACCACTTTTTCTAAGTAGAACCTGAGACCGGTCTTTTGCTCACTCCGGGAACATTTGGGGCGCCAATGATGACTTCTGCTGAAACGCTGAAACCCGGACCGTGTTCTCAAACAGTTGTCATGTCTTCACGTGGAAGACATCAATGACCTGTTTCCCCAAATATTCCAAGTTGTTCCCGGCAGACACGTCACAGGCCTGGATCATATCTGTTCATGTTTCGTTGCGCCCCGACCCGGGAATTTCGGTTTTCCGTCATGGGGGTCATGACCCGTCATCCCATGAGAGCTTCCACTGCGGCAATGATGTCCTTGGGTTGTGGCAGCGCATGCTCTTCCATATATCCGCCCGGAATGGGCATATTGGCAGCAGCAACCCTCTGAACCGGGGCATCCAGATAGTCGAACGCCTTTTCCATGATCTGGGCGGCAATTTCGCCTGTCACACCACAGCGCAGGGTATCCTCGTCAACAACCACTGCCCGACTGGTTTTCTCAACCGATTTGACAATGGTATCAATATCAAAGGGCTCCAGCGTCCTGGGGTCGATCACCTCCAGGCTGATCCTGTCCTTCAGCTGCTCTGCCGCGGCCAGCGCATGATGAACCATCATGCCGGTTGCCACGACGGTCACGTCCGTTCCTTCCCGTTTGATATCCGCAACACCGAACGGGATGGTGTACTCCTCTTCCGGGATCTGACCTGCAAATCCCAGCAGGGCTTTGTGGTAAAAAAACACCACGGGGTTGTTGTCCCGGATGGCTGTCTTCAGAAGACCCTTGGCGTCATAAGGGGTGGATGGAATGACCAGCTTGAGCCCGGGCGTGTGCATGACAGCCGCCTCAGGGCACTGGGAATGTTCAGCCCCCAGCTTGAAACCGCCTCCGATGGCGCCCATAAACACAATCGGGACATTCACTTTTCCGGCGTGGAGAAAGTGCCACTTGGCGGCTTTCAGAAATATCTCGTCTCCGGCAATCCACATAAAGTCGGCAAACATCATGTCTGCCACAGGTCGGTATCCGGCCATGGCGGAGCCTATGGCAGAACCGGCCACAGCGGTTTCGGCCAGGGGGGTGTCCATGATCCGCTCCTTCCCGAACTGCTGCACCAGTCCGCCGGTGGTGCCAAAAGTGCCCTGCTGGACATCCTCGCCGATGATAAAGACTTTTTCGTCCCTGGTTAATTCCTCCCGCAATGCTTCATTGATGGCCATTACAAATACGGTGTCTTTCATTGTATGTCCTCCCTTCAGGTTAATTGAGAATGGTTGCGTCGATTATTCCGCATATATCATATCAGCCATGATAGCGGGATCCGGTTTTCCGCTGGCTGTTGCCAGCCGGTCCATTTCGTCGGCCTCGGCCTGCAGTTCCTGGTCGATCTTTTCGATATCCTGCGGGGTCAGCACTTTCTGGGCCAGGAGTTTTTCTGCAAACGACTTGATGGGATCCCGTTTTTTCCACGCTTCGACCAGTTCCGGAGGACGCGGTTCAAAGTGAAAGACATCGGGAGAACCTTCTGAATGGGTCCGGTACCGGAGCGTCTTGGCTTCGATCAGGGAGGGACCTTCACCGGCCCGGGCGCGGGCTACCGCGGCCTGAACCACTTCATGGACGGCCAGCACATCCATCCCGTCCACCACGACGCCCGGCATGTCATATCCGGCGGCCAGATCGGCAATATCCTCCTTGGGATAGGCGTCTGCGATGGGGGTGTACTGGGCCACACCATTATTGTCACACACCCAGACAATGGGAAGCTTCCAGACGGCAGCCAGGTTGAAGGCTTCATGCAGGGTACCCCGGTTGGAACTGCCGTCCCCGAAACAACCCACCGCCACCTGTCCGCGGCCGTTTTTCTTGCAGGCCAGTCCCCATCCCAAAGTCAACGGGAATTGAGAACCGATGGTGCCTGACGACCCCATGATGCCATGGGCCGGGTCAACGCTGTGGAAACCCGAAATCCCTTTTGAACATCCACCGGCAAATCCATAATGTTCTGCCAGGAACTCCATCCCCGAACAGCCCTTGGAAATCAGATAAACGATGCCATGGCCACGATGATGGGCATACAGATAATCATCATCTCTTAAAAAAGAGGCGACCCCGGCAGCCAGACCTTCAGACCCCTGACCGCTGTGAAAAAATGAGGTTACTTTTCCGGTAGCCAGGCCCTCAATGGTGATCATGTCGATCTTTCTGCCCAGTACCATGTTTTTATACAACTTGATCAAATCATCCTTTTCCAGCTTCATCCTTTTCTCCTGATTGGGTTAACAAATGACAGTCCAATAAATCCGTCAAAAATATATCTATTAGGAGTTGCATTGAAATCACAACCAGTCCTTATTTGGTTGTCACTTCAGAATCGGGGCGGGTTACAGACCCGCTGGGAAGATAATCACCACTTTTTGCGATATTCTGACTCGTTTCCAAAAATCTACCGTTTCGGCAGATACAGCGACCAGGCCATGGCATCCTGGGACGCCAGGGTAATCGATTCCGAAAAGGTGGGATGCACCACGATGGTCCGGGCGATGTCTTCAACGGTGGCTTCCATCTGCATGGCCAGAGCGGCACCCCAGATCAATTCACTGGCATGGCTGCCCACGATGTGAACCCCCAGCACCTCCCCATATTTGGCATCGGATACGATCTTGACAGCCCCTTCCAGTTCGCCGCGAGCAATCGCGACACCGTTGATGGACATGGGAAAATTTCCCACCTCCACCTCGTAGCCCATCTGTTCTGCTTCCTCTTCTGACAGACCAATGGCTGCAGCTTCGGGGAACGTATTCAGTCCCCGGGGTACCAGGCGGTTGTTGAATACAGACGCCTGGCCCATGGCATTTTCAGCGGCCACCACACCCATTACCGTGGCTGCATAGCTCAACTGCCAGCCGCCGGTGACATCACCAATGGCGTAGATATTGGCCACACTGGTTTTCAGATGGTCGTCGACCTTGATAAAGCCTTTGTCATCGACGACAATCCCGGCCGTTTCCAATCCGATCGCCCGGCTGTTAGGGTGCCGCATGGCGGTTAAAACCCGGCTGACGGTCAGGGATTGCTCCTCTTTTCCGCTCAGCACGGCCTGAAACCCCTGACCGGATTTGTTGACAGAGGTGAGGGTCACGCGTGGCAGAACCGTCACCCCTTGTTCCCGCAGAATCCCTGAGATCCGCTGACTGGTGTCGCCATCTTCGGCCGGCAGGATCCTGGTCCCGTCAAACGCCAGCGTCACATCACAACCGAAGGCGTTGAGAATCGATGTCATCTCCACCTCCACGTGACCGGCGCCATATACCAGGACCGATTCCGGTAGCTCCTTCATGGCAAACACCTGATCCGTGCTGAAATGGGCGGCTTCCATGCCCTTGATATCCGGCAGGACCGGTGACGTTCCGGTGGCGATGATGATGTTCCGGGTTTCGAGTGACTTGCCGTCGACTTCGACCACACCAGGGCTTTTGATTGTGCCGCTGCCTTCGATCACGTCGATGCGGTTGTTCGAGAGGAGTCCGCCCATACCCATCCGGATGTCACCGGATGCACCATCCTTGCGGGCCACCAGTACCGACAGGTTGGTGGATGTGACGGTTGTCTCAATGCCGAATGCAGCCGTGTTCTGGAGAATCCGCTTCAAATAGGCCCCCTGACCCCACACCTTGGCCGGAATACAACCCCGATTAACACAGGTACCGCCTATCTCTGCCGCTTCGACCAGCGCAACCTTGCCACCCAGCTGGGCTGAGCGGATACTGGCGGCATACCCGCCCGGGCCACCCCCAAGTATAACAACATCATACATTTTTCTGCTCCTGTTTGGTTGTTCAACATGCTTATTCATCCACGTCTGAAACGGTTCTGTTTTCAGACAGCGCGTTTGTTTACCTTGCCGTATTTGACCGCGGTCGGCCCAAAGGAGATGATGGGAGACTCCCACTGGTCCGTGATCATTTCAATGACCACCGGTCCGTCAGGCGATTTTTCCCGGGCCAGGGCCTCGGTTAATGCCTCGATACTGCGAACAGTTACACTTCTGACACCGAACCCCCTGGCAACCGTGCCAAAATCAACGGCGGCAAAATCAACCGAGATATATTTCTCCTGGTAGTAATCCCTCTGTACATGCTTGATCCACCCGAAGACACTGTTGTTGAGGATCAGGCAGACAATCGGCAGTTTCAGGCGGTTCATGACTTCCAACTCCTGGAGTGAATAGCCGAAGGCGCCGTCACCGGCAAACATCAGAACCCGTTTTTCTTTTCCGGATGCCAGGGATGCGCCGATGGCAGCCGGGGCCCCCCAGCCCAGACCGGCCAGTCCCCTGGGAGCGATGTATTTGCGTCCTGCTGTCGGCAGTGTCAGAAATGAGGCGGCCCATCCCGAGGAAAGACTGGCGTCGCAGACGATCAGATCATCACCGGTCAAGGCCAGGTTGACAGCACCCAGCACTGCCTGCGGTCTCAACGTGCCTTCAGATCCCAGGGGTTCAGCGGTGACATCCTTATACCACTGCTGGTGTTTCTGCCGGGTGGCCTCGAAATCCCAGCTGGCAGCTGATTTCTGTCCGGCGGTGGCCTCAAGCAGCGCCTCTAGTCCCAGGCGGGCATCACCCAGCAGGGGCACGCTGTCGGGATAGTTTCGGCCAATCTCCTCGGCGTCGGCATCCAGATGAATGACCGGTGTTCCCCTGGACGGCAGGCGATAGCCGAAGGTCGTCAACTGCCCGACCTTGCAGCCGATAAAAAATACCAGATCGGAGGTCTGCATCATGTCTCTGGCAATGGGATTTCCGAAGGTTCCGGTCACCCCGAACGACTGGTGATGGGTCTCTTCGATGATGCCTTTTCCTGAAATGGAGGTGATGACGGCCGCCCTGACATGTTCGGCCAGAGTCCTGAGTTGTTCAGAGCAGCCGGAGATATGGGCACCACCGCCAACGACAAAAACCGGTTTGCTGGCCGTCATCAGCATCTGGGTGGCTTTCCGGACCTCTTCCGGATCGGGAGCACATCGTGCCCGCGGGTAAACCGCCCCCTTGATCTGGCTCTGTCGCTGCCGGTAGGCATAGTCTGTCGAGGCGATGTCATCGGGAATGCAGATCACAACCGGTCCGGGCTTTCCGGTGGTGGCAACCCGAAATGCCGCGTCCACGGTATTTTCCAGCGCCTTTGGATCGGTCACCTTGACCTGCCATTTACTGACGGGCCGGAACATATCCAGCTGATCCATGGCCTGTGAGGCATTCCCCCGGGTGCGACGGTGCTCCCAGGCGGTAGAGATATCAGAGATGATTGCCAGTAATGGAATCGACGCACAATAGGCCTCTGCCAGAGGCGAGAGCAGGTTGGTCGCTCCCGGTCCCACGGTTGCATCGCAGACGCCGACCCGGTTTGTCAGGCGGGCGTAGGCGTCTGCGGCAAACCCGGCACTCCGTTCGTCCCGCATCAGGACATGGGAAATCCGTCCCTCCAGTCGCCGGATGCCGTCATAGAGCGGCAGGGTTTGTCCACCCGGCACCCCGAACACATAGTTGACGCCATTTTCCATCAATAATTCTGCCAGTTTATCTCCGACTCTCATGTCTATCTCCTGTTGGGTAATCGTTTGTTTTTAAGTAACTGTTCACCATGTTTCCTGCCAAGGGGCCCGGGACATGGGGGTGCCTGAGCGGGTCGTATTTATGGCTCCGGCCCAAAAACCACCTTGGCTGCGGTTTTGCTCACGGCCAGTTCAAATCCCTCAACCCCCCTGGAAAAGGGGAGCCGATGGGTAATGACGGGATTGATATTGATCTTGCCGGTAGACAGCAGGCGCAGCACCCGCAACCAGGTGTTTCGGTCATATCCGTAAACGCCGATCAGTGATTTACTCTGCCGCACCAGATCAATCGGATCAAAGGAGGCGTGTCCTGCATGAATCCCGAGCAACATGACCCTGCCCCCCCGTTTCAGCATCTGCAGGCCCTGTGAGATGGTCTGGGGGATACCGGTGGCTTCAAAGACATAGTCCAGTTTGCCAACCGTCTGCAGAACCTGTTCTACCGGATCCCCCTGATCCACATCGATGATGACATCCGCTCCCATCTGCCGGGCGATCTCAAGTCGTCGTTTGTCGACGCTGGTCCCGGTGACGACAATGGTTCCAGCTCCGGCTGTCTTGAGGAGCTGCACCGTCAGCAGACCGATGGGTCCCGGTCCGAAAACGGCAGCCGTTTGTCCAGGTTTGATGCCGGACAGATCGATGCCGTTTAGGGTAATTGCCAGCGGTTCACATAGGGAGGCTTCTTCGCTGGACACATTGTCCGGAATTTTCAGCACCTCGGCCGTACCCTTGATAAGCATGTATTCTGCAAAGGCCCCGTTGCGGGTCAGACCCAGGATGCCCCGCTGCCGGCAGCTCTCCGCCTTCCCCATCCGGCAGAATGCGCATTCGCCACAGGACATGGCCGGCAGGGCGGTGATCCGGTCTCCGGCAGCCAACCCGCTGACACGGCTACCGACCTCAACTACTTCACCGGAAAACTCGTGTCCCAGGACAACCGGCATCGGGACCCACTCGTAGCCTGCCGTCCATTCATAGATGTGGACGTCGCTGCCGCAGAGACTGCCGGCCAGGACCCTGACCAGAAAGTCCGATTCTCCGACAACGGGTTTCTGCATGTCGATGACCTCAATACCCGGCTCGGCTGTCCGTTTTACGATCGCTTTCATAGGCTTCCCTTTTCTATATCACTCTATATTTATTGAATTTTCTTTCTTTGTTCCAGTTCGCTGACGATTTCCTGGTGGCGATCCTCGTCCAGATCATAGATCATCATAACCAAAAAAGCGAGCATCTGAAGCACGATCGGGCAGATAAACAGCATGAGTAGAATACCGAACTTGGTCTCGTCCGTCTGTTCCTGGTTGGGAACATATTTGAAGAAGACGCGCAGAAACCCCGTTGCGTTGTATATGATATATCATATATCATTTGTGGTTTGTCCAGTTTTATTTTTAACTTAAGCAAAGTGACTGAAAATGATAAAATAAATGAGTTTTCTATGGGTATCGGGACTGACCGGAATGGATGAAAATAAAATCATTTTCAAACCCCCCTGTCGGTTGTGCCCTGCTTTTCCCGGGGAGTGTCCTCGCAATTGCGGACGGAAAGGGGGGCGCGGTCAATGGTAGTGCGGGATGGCGATGCTGCGGTTGATGATCGACCATGGGGGGCACCCACCGGTGCGCGCGCATCGTCTGGCGTGGAAATTCCGGTCAGGGGGACTTTTGTTCGAAGTGTGCCAGCAGGTATGCGCCGCCCTGAATCAGGTCTTGTTCGATGGCTTTTCTGGCGGATTCGGAATCTCTTTTCTCCAGGGCTTCCAGGATCTGCTGGTGGAAATTGGATTTTGTTTTGGGTGCGCTTTCCGGTACGGAAGCAAGGAGGAGGTTGAGGGAGGGCCCGATCTTCAGCCAGAGTATTTCGACAATCTCCAGCAGGGTTGGCATTTCGGCGGCTTTGCACAATTCAAGGTGGAACTGGTAGTTTTTGGCAATGGATTCACTGGAGTAGTTTTTTTTGGCGGCCTGGATCATCTCGTTGTTTATCTTGATCAGGTGATTGAGCTGGCGTTTCTTGATTTTCTTGGCCGCTTCAGCTGCGGCCAGGCCTTCGTTGGCGATGCGGATGGTCCTGTTTTCCAGGTATTTTTCCTTGTTCATGACCGGAATCGTGATGGATTGGGCGGGCATCATCTCCAGGGCCCCATAGGAAACCAGTTTGAGAAGGGCTTCCCTGACCGGTGTGATACTGGTGCCCATGGTTTTGGCCAGGCTGCGGATCGACAGTCGTTCTCCCGGCTGGAAATGACCGGACATGATCGCTTCCTTGATCTGCTGATATACCCTGGAAGTCAGGTTTTCTTTACTGATTTTACCGAGATCCATGGTTGTTTCCCTGTTTTCCGAAACCTGTGTCCCGGGTGTTTTACTGCTGCCTGAAGTCTGTCTGACATGGTATCTGATATATTATGTTGCAGGAGGGTCAATTGTCAATTGCCGGCATGAGGGGAGTGCATCAAAAACATGTGGGTATGTGATCATAACCGCTTCAAGAGGTTATTTATTCAGAAAAACGCCTGCATCCATCCTTGGCGCTCCTGGAATCCATCCCTGCCTTCCAAGGTTTTCTGAACAAACAACCTCTTTCCGCTTACAGGTACCCACACATATTTGGTGCCCCCCATGAGGGTACCCCATCCGGACATCCAGTCCGGTTGCCCCGTCTGTTTCCGATTGAAAAGAGAGTGAGATACAGCTGGGAGTGATTATCAACGTCGGTAAGCGTGCAGGGTTTTCTGCGGATGGTGGTTGGCAGGTCGCATCATGGGCGTCCTGCCGGTTTCTCGGTGCTTATCTCTGCCTGGGCAGGTACAGGGCCCATTTCATGGCATCCTGGGCGGCCATGGCGATGTTCTCGGAGAATGTGGGGTGCATACAGAGCATATAGGCCAGTTCCTCGACGGTTGTCTCGAGCTGAAGTGCTGCCGCCACCCCGCCGATCATCTCCGTGGCATGTTCGCCCACGATGTGAACCCCCAGGACCTGACCCAGGGCAGCATCGGCGATGACCTTGACGTTGCCTTCGACCTCTCCGTAAGACATGGCCACCCCGTTGATCGACATGGGACAGTTGCCGATTTCCACATCCAGATCCAGTTCATCCGCTTCCTCTTCGGTGATGCCGACGGAGGCTGCCTCCGGGAAGGTATAGAGAGCCCGGGGAACAGACCTGGGATTGAATGTTTTCGAGCCGCCCATGGCATTTTCGGCCGCCGTGACACCCATGGCGGTTGCGCCATAACTCATCATGGCCCCGCCGGTGACATCCCCGATGGCGTAAATGCCAGCGGCACTGGTTTGCAGGGTGTCGTCAATCTGGATAAAACCGTCGCTGTTCGTTTTTACCCCTGCTTTTTCAAGCCCCAGGTCGGTATTGGGTCTGCGGGACGAAACCAGGACCTTCCGGACCGGGATAACCTGTTCCTCCTGGCCGACGACCAGTGCTGTAAAACCCTCCCCGGAAGGGCTGACGGATTTCAGACTGGACCGCGGGATAATGGTGACGCCCTGCTCTCTCAGACATTTGGTGATGCGCTGTCCGGTATCGCCATCCTCGCCGGGCAGTATCCGGGGCGATGGTGTTACCAGTGTTACGGCGCAATCAAAGGCGCTGAAGATGGTCGCCATTTCAACTTCAATGGGGCCGTCGCCGACAATCAGGATCGACTCGGGCATCTCTGTCAGCTCCATCGCTTCGTCGGTGGTGAGGGCAGCCTGTTCCAGGTCTGGCGTATTCGGGACAGACAGGGAACTGCCGGTGGCAATGATCACCATCCGGGTTTCCAGAACTTTTCCCCCGGCTTCAACCTCATGGGGGCTTTTGAAGCGCCCCTTCTCATGGATCACCTCGATGCCGTTGTTCGCACACAGGGCATTCATCCCCATCCCGATATCATGGGGGATTCCCTTTTTGCGGGCGACGATTTTTGAAAAGTCAATCTTTTGAACGCCGGCCTTGATGCCGAATGTCTCCCCGGATTCGATGGTTTTCTTGATCCGGGCAGCCTTCAGCCACATCTTGGTGGGCAGACACCCCCGATTCACACAGGTCCCGCCCATTTCCCCGGGCTCCAGTAAAGCCACCCTGCCACCCAGCTGGGCAGCGCGAATACCGGCTGCATATCCACCCGGGCCACCGCCAATTACAATAACGTCATACATCTTAACCTCATACAGATGTCAGCCTGGCTGCTTAAGCCAGAAATTAAGAAGATTGCTTGAGATCACCGATTCGCATAAACCATCATTCCCGCAGAGCGGGCACACCGAGGGATCAGAAAAGTGCTTGACAGCCAGACACGCTGTCCGATTGCTTACTCTGTGACCGCTGTGTCTCCGTGGTGACTCTTTCTCATCATAACGGTGATGCATTTGAATCAAGCCATCAGCAGATAGGGATTCTCGATATAGTCGTTCAGGATTGCCAGGAACTTTCCGACCGGGGCGCCATTAATGGCCCGATGATCAAAGGTCAGGTTCCAGTTCATGACCGGTCTGACGACAATTTCACCATTGACCACCAGCGGCCGGTCAACAATCGCCCCCACACCCAGAATGGCGGATTGGGGCTGGCTGATTACCGGGGTGTTATACGTGTACCCTTTGCCGAAACCACCGGTGTTGGAGATGGTGAAGGTTCCTCCGGTAATATCGTCCAATGCCAGTCGTCCACTGATGGCTTTCTCACGTAGTTCCTTGATTTTAATACTGATCTCTGTCAGGGACATTCTTTCAGCGTTTTTTACCACCGGGACGATCAGCCCGGCGTCATACTGCTCTTCAGGCAGTGAGACCGCGATGCCCAGGTTGATATCTTCCCAGAGCTTGATCTTATTGCCGATGATGCTGGAATTCAGGATCGGCACCGCTTTCAGAACCTGGGTCACAACATAGGCCAGAATATCGGTATAGGTGATCCGTGTGCCCAGGACGGCCTCTTTAGCCACGAGGGTGTTTCTCATCCGGATCAGTTCGGTCGCATCCATCTCACCCATGGTGGTCAGCTGGGCGGATACCTGCAGACTGTGGTGCATGTGCTCTGCCACCGCCGCCCGCATACCGGTCAGGGGCAGTTCATCCTTGACACGCTTGCCATCGATGATCTCCCCATCAAATGACACGGCGGCTGACGCCGCTACAGCAGCGGGTCCGGCTGCCAGGGCCTGTTCCACATCTGCCCGGTTGATCCGGCCGCTGGTACCGGAGCCTTTAATGACGGTGTAGTCCAGGTTGTGGGCTTCTGCGAGTTTCCTGGCCGTGGGTGTGATGCGGATCCCTTTCGGTCGCTTCTTGGGAGCCGATCCGCCTGCCTGGACGGCAGGTGCGGGTTTTCCGGCGGGTTTTGTCCCCGGGATTTTCCCGGATGACGCCCCTGTAGCAGCCACCGGGTCCGGCAGCTCCTCTTTTGTCGTGTATAACTCGCCGATGGCTTCGGCGACTTCCGCTGAGTCGCCGGGTCCCGCCAGGATATGCAGGTATCCGGAATCCTGTGCCTCGACTTCGTAGGTGACCTTTTCTGTTTCGATGACGACGACGATCTGGCTTTCGTCAACCCATTCTCCCTCACCGACTTTCCATTCAACCACTTTGCCGTGGGTCATGGTCATTCCCAGTTTTGGTATAACAACATCTGTTTTCATTGATACATTCTCCTCATGGAATCCATTCAAGCAGATTTGAACTTCGTCATCAGTCAACCATTACATCTTTAATCGCCTGTACCACCCATTCCGGTTGGGGCAGCACAAATTTTTCCATGATACCGCCGGGGATCGGGTAGTTTTTCGCACAGACCCGCTTGATGGGTGCGTCCAGGTCATAAAATCCCTTTTCCATGATCTGGGTTGCCAGTTCAGCAGCAAAACCGCACCGCTCCGTATCTTCATCAACAATTACGACCCGGCCTGTTTTGGCGACAGAGGTCATGATGGTATCGATATCCAGGGGTTCCAGAGTGCGGGGATCAATAATTTCAACGCTGATCTCATCTTTCAGCATCTCCGCTGCAGCCTCAACCCAGAAAAGCTGGAACGAGATCGCAACGACAGTGACATCGGTTCCTTCCCGCCTGATGGCTGCTTTACCAAAAGGAACGGTATAGTCCTCCTTGGGAACCTCTCCGATCACCGGCAGCAACCCCTTATGATACAGGTAGATCACCGGATTGTTGTCCCGGATGGCCGTTTTCAGCAGTCCCTTGGCATCATAGGGCGTGGAGGGAACGACCACCTTGAGTCCCGGACTGTGCAGCATCATTGAGTAGGGACAGTGGGAATGCTCGTTGCCCAGTTTGCGGTAACCGCCGATATTGGCGACAAAGACGCAGGGCAGCTTCTGGGTACCCCCCTGCATCAACCGCCACTGGGCAGCCTTTAACAGGATTTCGTCCGCGCAGATATACATGAAATCGGAAAACATCAGGTCGGCCACCGGGCGATACCCCATCAGGGAAGCCCCCACAGCTGCGCCGGCGATGGCTGTTTCCGATATGGGGGTGTCCATGATACGGTCGGGGCCGAATCGATCCACCAGACCGGTGGTGGTTCCAAATGTGCCGGTCTGAATCCCCTCCCCCATTAAAAACACCTTCTCATCTCGCTCCAGTTCTTCGGCAAACGCTTCATTGATTGCCTGCAAATACATTAGTTCTCTCATGAAAATCTCCTTCCGGGTCTATTCTGCGTAGAGTGCCTTGTCCAAAATGGATGGATCATCGGGAAACGGGCTTTCGTCAATAAATTTTTCAGTCGCCGCGACTTCGTCAACTGCGTCCTGGTCGATTCTCTCCACATCGGCCGGTGTCAATACCCCTTTTTCCAGTAACGAGGTGCGAAACAGGACAACCGGATCCCGCTCCCTCAATTTTGCGATCTCTTCAGGGGTGCGGTCCTTGCCATGCACCTTGTCCGGGTTGCCGATACCGTGTGCCGAGAAGCGGGCGGTCTTGCACTCGATGAACGATGGTCCCTCGCCGGCTCTGGCCATTTCCACCGCCGCCATGACCGCCTCTGCGACAGCCACGACGTCCTGTCCATCCACCACCGCCGAAGGCATCCCGTAAGCCGAAGCCATGTTGGCCAGGTCCTCCAGGGGATAGGCATCCTTTATCGGCATATACTGGGCGACCCCGTTGTTTTCACAGACCCAGACGATCGGCAGTTTCCAGACGGCGGCCATGTTGGCGGCCTCGTGCCAGGTGCCCCGATTGGATGTACCATCGCCAAAAAAACAGACCACCACCTGTCCCCGGCCGTTCTTTTTGGCCGCCAGGCCCCACCCGGCAGACAGGGGAAAACAGGAGCCGAGTGTCCCGGATCCGCCGTACATGCCCCATTCGTCGAGCGCTGCGTGAATCCCCCCCAGGCCGTTGCCGGCGCCGGTCGACCGCCCGCAGTGCTCCGCCAGGTAATATTTGGGGTCCGCTCCCTTGCCGATCATGTGGGGAAGTCCATGTCCCCTGAGATGGGGGCTGATCACGTCATCCTTGCGCAGAAAAGTCGTTCCCCCCACACCGGGTGCTTCACCCCCCTCGGCCGGATGGTAAAACGACAGCAGCTTGCCGGTGGCCAGCCATTTGACTGCCGCCCTGTCAAAAGCCCGGGTACGCACCAGATTGACGTAAAGTTTCAGCAATTCCTCTTTTCCAAATTTCATGATCCTTCTCCTGCTGTCTTGATTGAAATACGAAGTTGCCCACTCAAAAAAAACAATGATTAATCGTTTCGGGAAACTCGAATACCTTTCGATATCCGATAACTATTTTAATCCACCCGGAAAGTCAATATTTTTTTCCAGTTATCTTCCGGAAGCCGGGCGAGATTTTTTCCAACTATCAGTTATCATTTAATTTATAGTGCACTTTGATTAACAGGAACTCAGTCAGCATACACTCCGCCAGGGAGCCAGAACCTGTATATAATTGAACTCATTCTCGACAGACATCCATGTCTGTGTACGAGGGCGGTCGTTGCCATCGCCATCCGGGCGATGATTAGCCACTCCCGATCCGTTCAATCACATACAGGTCCTGACGCCCCTTTGGCTCAGTGAAAGGGGGTGAATAGTACGACAATTGTAACTATTCACCTGTATACGCCCCAAAGGTATTGTGTTTCAAGAAACGCATGAATCCTCCTGGAGCTCCTGGAAGCCATCCATGGCTTCCAAGGTTCTTGAAACACAATACCTTCGGGGCTGAGCGGAAATTGAACTGAA
>JAHJRI010000171.1 GCA_018830885.1 bacterium
ACGGCTATCACAGCGATTGGCTCACACACTTTTACCCCCTAAAACCCCGGTCTAAACAGGGGGAGATCGAGAAAAATAACGTAATAGATTGGTATTTAAGCTTTAATAAACCCGTTCTGCCAGATATTTTTGACAGAACTCATAAACCAAACAGGAGATACCCAATGCAATCAAAAAAACCAAGAAAAGACCCTTTGGAAGATCCACAATTCGCAGCTTTTGTTCATGCTGCTGAGAACGGCCCTCTTGTGGTAAAGGAAAACGCCTTAGAAGGAAATGAAGAAAGTCGCTCGCATAAAGAAGAACTACCGTGGCAGAATAGAAACTTTTCAAAAAAATTGAAACCTTTTATGAATTTTTCCCTTGATCAAGAATACATTGAAAAGCTTCGATGGTTTTCAAGAAAGACTAACAAAGGGCAACAGGAGATCATACGTTTACTATTAAGACCATTTCTGGATACTGAAATTGAAAAACTTCTCAGGAATCAAGTGTCATAAATCAAAATTTCTCTCTTCCCCATTGCCCGATTTTAATGTCTTCTCGACGATTGTGCCCTGGCAACTGTAGAAGAATAGTCTGGCTCTATCAACCAAACGAGATTCAAGTGTGCGACTGGATGCCAGTTTTTTAATTCTAATCGTTGCTCATTGCTACTCATCGCTACAAAAAATTTTCTCGGCTTTCTTGGCATATCAACCTCCTTATGAGTTGTGAATCTTGAGCTTGACCGGGGGATGTTGATTGCTTTCGAAAAGCTTCAACGCAATCATTGAACTTTTTGTGGATTGTTGGGAATTGAAAAAGGGGGTGTTTGGGGGTGCGGGTCGAGGGCAAGTAACTGAATTTGAATGGTGTTCTCACCAAAACTCGGACTTGGAGCTGAGGATTAGGAATCCTACGAAGTACCTTGTTAAACGCTTTGTTATGTTTGATGATTCGTGTCTAGTGTTAAAAAAGATTGTGGATTGGGTGTGGATTGACGAAAACCTTCAGTTTTCGCTCAAGGATGAAGACGCTGATATGATGTAGTATTTTGTGCTGTTTTAGGTAGGTTGAAGGTCGGTTCAATTTCCCGAAAGCCGAAACCTTTGTTCACCAGAAAGCCCTCTGTGCAACAGAATTATTCTCGTCAGGTCATGATAAATTCAGGGAACGATAGTAGGGTTGACGAACATATCTCGTGTCATCTTTTACGCGGGCACTTTCTTGATATTCGAAGTCGTTAGCGGCGCAGTTATAAAGTGTCTCGAAGCTAAGAATTGTTTGGGCCTCCCCCAGATGTTCATTCAGGAAAAAAAGTTCCTCTCCGATTCCCATAATCGAAAGCGATATCGAATTGATCTTGGTAGCCTGCTGCTCGCTTAGCTTACGCTTGCAATCGGACTTCGCGAAACGCCTCACTTAGTTGAAGCGCTGCACTGCGTCGATCTCCCATGTCGACTAGTATGTCGAGGATTCGCAGGAATTTTTGAGCGAGTGCCAACCCCATTGGGGTGTCGCGATGTGCGAAATGGTGCACGAGATCTGCAATACGGGCCGGAATGAACGATCCATGCCAGTCTATTAGGTTCTCGGAGTCGTCACCGATAATCGAGAGCACCTGGTCTGCGAAGTCTTCGGCTGGGTAGTAATCCCTAGCTCGTTCACATAGTGTCAAGAACAGGTCCATAACAGTAGCAATCCATCCGCCGGCGCGAACAAAGCGATTAATAATCGGCAGGATACGAGCGATTTCGGACCAGTCACCATTCACGTAGCGGGCGGAGGATAAACAGGTCTGTTCTACAGATACAAACATCAATGTTTCAACAAACCGAGGCTGATCGGGGCCTGAAAGTGTTCCGCTCCGATAGACGTCGCGTTTGAAGGCTGGAGCTTGCAGAAGTCGCCCAAGACAGACGTCAAGTAAATCGATTGCGTCAGTTGGAAAAGCAGGCGCATCATATATGTATTTGCAGATGTAAGTATCTGTGAATAGAGAGAGGAGAGCCCAGCAATTGTCGTCTTCTAGCGCCAATATCGGGTCAAGAAAGCGAGGTTGAAAATCGCTAAGTGGAAGAAGACCGGCCACATGGCCAAGCATCATCCCAAGGATACGGGTCCATTCAAAGATATCGTGTGAACCCTTTCTTAATCCTGGCGTCACCCACGATGGCTCATTCTTCTGGTTCGTCCATTCTAAAACGCTTGCAAGGAAATCGAGAAGCGCACTTCTCGCGCCACTTCTCAGGATTTCATCGAAAGGGATCTGTTTGAGGATGTTTGCGGCCTGCTTTGAGCGCCAGAAAACATCCGGTTCGCTCCATTCTTCATCTGGGTCGAATGCTTCGTAGTTTTGGTGCCTACGTCGAGCCTTCCCTGGCTCCACCTTAACCCCGGCTGGAGGAGGTAATGGAAGGGAGGACCATCCGTCTTCACTTTCATAAAAAACAAATGCTGCATTAACCGCTGTTTGTACTTCGTTTAAGGTGTGAATCGCTTCTCCGTGTTGACGAGGCTGGTTGCGTGGCCGTGGGTGAGAGTGGCAGAGTGAAAATGCCAAGATCAGAGCGGCCCAAGTCAACTTGGGATCTTTGGACCAAAGTTGACAGGCCTCTTCAATTGCAGCTTGGGAAACAGCTTCAAGTGGATGTGCAATCAGCTCGAGTAGGATCTGAGCAGTGCCGGATGCTGCTGAACCCTCACGAAGATCAGCTGCGAGGCCGCGTGCAACGAAGATCGCTTGATGCCAAGGATTTACTGAACCAGGAGACCACATCGGATCGGGTTCTTCTGGTAGACGAACCGCTCGCCCCAGGACGGCCCTAGCCCACTCAAGATCTTCCTGAGTGCACCTTTCCCGGAAGTTGAGTGTGATGGCTGCTGTAGCGGAAACTGCACCTCGACGCATCCCTAATTTTTTTGCTTCATTCTCCTTCCCGGAAAGATCAAACAAGTTGCTGGTGTCCGATTCCCTGGCTAAGGTGATTGCATCCTCGACTGTGTACGTATCGCTAAGTGCCTTTTTTTCGAATGATTCTGAAGCCCATGTCCAAAGGTTCACTTGCTTAAGATATTTGGTTGCCTCTTCGGCTTTGGCCACGTTTTCAGGGTTGGCAGCAGAAGGGCTGGTATGGACAATTGCTATTTGCTCTGGATTTTCTTTTGTTTCACATGCCTGATAGTTCTCCAGATCTACCAGTTCGGTAAACTTGATAGCCTCGGCTGTGAGGTCCTCCCTTATTTTCGGAATGTTGCGGTGTTCCTCATACTGAAATGGCAGATCATTCTTAAAGTTGAGAATTGCCTCACGGATCAGAGTGGCGAATTGACCTCCCTCAAGAATGCATTTTTGTATCATCCAACTTAGCTGTTTGTTGCGCACGGACCTAGCATCTGCTGCTCTAATCGCCTCAATGTGCGGCTTGTCGGTGGGCTTTGAAAAACCCATTAATTTCATCGTTGACGAATAGTCTTGTGCCATTCTGTTTTGGTCTGCTGTCAACAGGCGCTGTGAGATTAAGAACGTTAAAATAGTCTGCGATACTTTACCGGTGTGGAGAGCAATCATAGATGCAATGCCCAGTATGGCAATGCATTCATTTCCTTCGATGATTTGTTGGATCAATTCATCGACCGGCCGGTTGCGTTCAAGCTCAGCAAAACACCATTCCTCTAAGGCCATAAATCCACAACCTATCGTTTTAGGCGCTCCAATTGATCGACACCAAAGATACTCTCGATCAGTTCCCCAAAACTTTTGAGTGCCCCAGGGGAAAGATAGCTCAAGTGGGATGGGGGTGTCGCGACGATCAAATGAGTGAAGATGTAGCTGTCGCCATGCGGTTATTGCATGATTGCACAACTCACGAAAGAGGTGTAGAGCTTGGTCCGGGGATGATTTAAAAAGTGAGTAAAAGGGCTCACGTAATGGCGAAGGTGGATAGAAACTCTGGTAATCGTCGTGGATCGATAATCTATCCCAGTCCCAGTGACCAAAATTGCCGATGAATGCCTGAGGCAAATCAAGTATCATTTGTTCTTGGCGTGAGAGCTTGTCTTCTGGTTTGGCAAGGATAGCTTGACGCTGTTCAGAAGCAGCCTGTTGTTCTTGCTCTTCTCGGGCGACCCGGTCATCTGGAAGCTCCTCTTTTAGGAACGCCAGGGAAATCTCGACCACCGATTGCGGGAGTGTTTGAGCCAGGATTGGTGAGTAGCTAATGATATCATGAAAAGCACGGTCTCGGATTCGATCTGTTTCTGTGACCCTCTTTAAATAATCGGATGCCAGAGACTGTTCAACTCTCGATGATCTCAAAAGGATATGGCCTAAGGACGTACAAAAGTTGCCTAATCCAGGGACCTTCTCCCAATATGCAGAGTTCTGATCGGGTTTATCGGCATTACTGATCGAGTCGATACTGGAAAGCCAGGTCGCGCACCGTTGTAGAATTGCACGGGATGTCGGGTTTTGATAGTCAGCAAGAACATTTTGCCACACCTCAAATACTGTAACGATTTCAGGAAAAAACCTCTGTGGTATGTCCGAAATGTGACGCAGCGTAAAGTTGATAAGGCGACGCCATGCGTCGAAGTCAGAAGGCCAACCCAGTAGATAAGCTAATCGCTGGCGTTTCTCTTGAGATTGTTCACTAGCAAGGACTGTTTCATTCGGTGCGGTTTTCTCAGCTTGAAACCAAACGAGCGCTTTCCTGAACATGTGGAAGTCGTCAGCAAAGACGGCCTCGGCAAACTGGTTCTCATCGGCCTCGAAACTTGCCGTCCCGAAAGGCCCGACCAGCCATGATCTAAGCCATTGAGATCTTATTTCTGAACCTTCAATGCGGGCAAGGTTTTCATTCCATTCTTTTCCCCGTGAGTACTCCCATTGAGAAACAAGTTCTACAACGCGTGCTATCGCTGGTGGCTCGCCGCAGGTTTTAATCTCTTCGATCCATTGATGTCCACGATCAGCCAAGACATGGAAGAATGCCCATTCGAAGAAGATATCATGAGCGAAGCGGACAGATATCCCTTTACGAGCGTCTTGAAGAATACCATCCGATTTTAGATCATTGATGTGTGCAACCGAGGTTAGCTGACTAATGTGAATCGGCTGGCTAAGCTCATGAGCACGAATGGAAGCCAAATCGAGCAGTTCTCGCTGGCGTTCAATTGCATCTTGACCAGTCTCATTGTAACCGCCTCGTTGCCACCAATTTTCAATCAGATCTACTTCAGACTGAGGGACAAATGCTGGGGCTGTGGGATCTGCCACGTGACTTTGGTTCAGTACCTTCGCAAAAAATGGTCTCCGGACAATTTCTTTTACCTGGCGTGAACCGAACAGAAGTGGACTTAGATGAGGTTTGGCTTGTGCCAATGTTTTTGCTTCTTCGTCGCTCAACTGATCAACTTCAAGAGATGCGACCTTAAGAACATCAAGGTAGTCGCCTAACCAATTCCGCAGTAGTTCAATCCCTGTGTCACGAAGAGAAACGACAATCTGCCAATTGTTGAGAAGTGGGGATTTCACAATGGTACTGATCACATCAGTGATGATGGGTTGGTGCTCTTTTTCAATACGGTCGATTGCATCAATGAACAAAATGGGAGTGCCAATTGCCCCAATCTCAACGAGTAGTTGTTCCAGTGGAACACCAGAGAGTCCCTGCAGGTTCGCGTAACTGATCCAGCTGGTGCCTTCGAGCTGTTCAGCTTTTAGGAAGAGGATCGGCCCATGTATTAACGCACGTTCTACAGCACGTCTTACCAAGACCGACTTACCATTTCCTGGCAAACCACGGACCTGAACAACACGAGCTGTGTCGAGCTTGGCGTCCAGATCCCCAAGAAGTGAGGTTCGGTTGAGCTTTGTTCCGCCAATGTCGTCCGAAATGTGTCTCGCGTAGCTCTTTGCGAGCTCTGTTAGTTTTTCGAGATCGTGTTGAAATGAGGTCGCACCGCGAAGGCGTGCATTAGGAGATATCAAGCGCACAAGCCGTGCACGATCTATTTGACCTGATTTCCCTGCTGATGCGCGGGCTAACTGAACGATCTTTGACCAGACAAGGGGAGCTTTGGCTGAGTCACCTGGTGTGAGGCAATCTCGAATACGATTAATGGCTTCAGGGTGATCAGTGGCGCCTTCACGAAGGAAGTCGAATTGAATGAGCACGAAATGCGCAAGAAACTGATGTACTTCTTCACTGGAGCAAGCGGCTCCCTTCCCCTCTTCCTTCAGCAGGGTAACAACATCGTCCTTAACCTTGGTAATGTTGGCGCTGGCAATGCCATCCTCAAAAAAACGAGCATCGAAATGATCTGTAGTCAGACTTTCACGGGCCCAATCACAAAGAGTCTTGAGTGCTCGTTCTTTGGCAGATGTCACTGTGCCAACTGCTGCTCCATAGCGGTCAGTGTTTATGCGGAAGTCTGATTTCTTGAATGTGGCCCAACTGTCGCGGATGATGTCGCGAAAATCGGTATTTGTTTCTGCATTGCTGATGGTAAGTGAACGTTTCACTTGAAGACTGAGGCGGGCCGGGTTCTTATGAACATCTTCAAAATCGACAATCACATCGTCGAGTGGTTCTCCAAAGTCGCGCTGTTGAACCGAAACACGAACAACGGTTCGACCATCGATGCCGGGTGCATATGCTTCGGCTAACAGCGCGCTGAGATAAAATGCTGCTGCATCTCCTTCAAACGTGAATCCCTCGCCCCCCGCGAGTTCAGGTGATTGCGACATCATTAACCTTTCAAGTTAGTGGATCAGACATAAGTTAAAGAGCTGATTTAGCAAATGCGGACACTGGCCTTGTGACTTGGTTATGTCTGTGTTTCATCCGCCTGCTCAACAATGTATTCTCAAGAATTGATCCGAATGGCGTGTTAATTACTGGAAAAGCAATTCCAACTTAGCAGTGTTTTAGCTTAGGGAATCATTCTCCAAATCATTTATTTTGTCAACTTGTGCTGGTCTTAATGTACTGAGCTTTATAATTGATCGGTAGCAGATTTGCATAGTGTCAGTCGAGTTGGGAGTTGCAGAGATCCATAATCCTCAGTGCTAACCCAATCAACAAATAAAAATCTCAAACCTGATTCTGTGAACCTTGCCTCAAAGTGGGGCACTGCAAAACCGATGTGACTTCGACAGGGAGAGGATTTTCGGTAAAACTGAAGATGCATGTTACCATAGTATCTCACCTGAGCAAGATAATTGCGGCGTGGGGTGGTGTATATCCTTACATTTTGCATGAACGGCTTGATTGAAAAAAGGGCTTGACAATATACCACAATACGATTAATAGTTTAAGCGTGCAATGCACAATGACACGCAGCAACGTGTCTGATTGAACCTCCTGCATAAACGTATCATAAATGAGGCCCAAGATGAATGCGAAAGACATGAAAGAAATGTTCTTGAAGCTTCCCGACGTAAAAGAAGTGGTCGAGCATGGTCAGTCAGTCTGCTATGAAGCTGGGGAATATGCTTCATTTGCTCAGCAGATCGGACTTAGCTTGTCCCGGACAGCGGAACTTGGAGGAGCAATATCCAAGTCTTCTGCCAGGAATTGGATGAAGAATAAAAAGGGGCGATTCAATAACATCACAATGCTGAGAAAGGGATTGGAGACGATGGTAAAGGAGAGAGAGGTCACCGACTCTTCTAAAGCCCAACTCGCGGATTTCTCTGATATGGAATTGTATTTGGAATGCGAGCGGCGCGGATGGGATACGATTCTTAAGACTATGCGTAAACAACACTAAACGATTGCCTTAAATAAAGGAGATGCATGATGAAAAATTGGAAAGATGAAATTCGGAATTACCTTCAAGGTATCCGCAAGCAAAACATGTTTGAGAAGTTTGGAACGATTGATATGTCAAGAGGAAGGTATGTAAAAGAACACTCGATCTTAAATCCATTTCTTGTTAAGTTCCTGATCCAACATCTTCGCTTGAATGTGTCAGCAAGTTCTATTGGTAGGTTCTTATACCATGAATGCAGAGACCTCCTAGTCCCCTCTGGTTTTTGGACCTCCAAACGCGGACGTACATTGTTTTGGTATGAATGGACTTAAACAGGAAGGAGAAAGTGATGATGAGATATACAGAATTTGTGCAAGTTTACCTAGGAATTCAGAGACTGCCGTTTCGATCGAGGGGGTCTTTGTCACGTTTATTAGGTAATATATGGAATGTTCTTGATCATTCAAAAAAGTGTCTGATTGGACAGACCGTCTCGGCTTTATCAAGAACTATAGTAGACTTCCCACTAAGAATCGTTAAACGTCGTGGCCGGTTAATCTACCAGAGAGTATAAGTCATTTTCTAATCCTGATTGAAAGGCCGACGTACTACTGAAGATTCAATCTTCCTGCCAGTTGTCATCGGTCGCTTGAGGATATCCGGTTGTTTAAATGTGATCCTGCCCATGTAATTTTGCGGCACCAGGAAAAGCTACATTGAATTGTTTTAACCAGAATTCGAATTAGTCACACCTACCACAGAGGATAGTAGATCCTCCGTTCCCTTCCCGCAAATACTACCATTGTTGACGTTTACAATCCCCAGGCCCTGCATTGGTGTTATATTGTTTTTATGGTGAGACCTTCACCCCCGTTTTCGGATCTGGTGTCCGGGTCTCAGGTCAATGATATTAGGGGGTGCCGGATAGTTTAACTGATGACTGAAGGAGATGTCTTTTCTTTTATCAGAAAAGGGAGGCTGCTATTAGATTCTCCGGTATTTAATCCTGTTCTTTATTGTTAAGAGATGGCATCACAATATCCGTGGCCCCGTTGGACAAAGAAGAAACAGCCTTCTTCAACGGAATCATGTTGTGATCCTTGTAGAGTAAGGTGGTCGAGACATCGCTGTGGCCCAGAATCTCCTGCACATGCGATATATCGGTACCCACCTCGTTAATCAGTCTGCTGGCAACCGTGGCTCGAAAGCCATGCAACGGTTTGACCCCCTTGATCCCCAGGGCCTGCAGGTGTTTTGCAAAGGTACCGGTCAGACTGTCAGCCCACTCGAAATACATCTCCCCGTAGCCATTATCCAGATAGTAGACCTCCCCCTGGTTGCGATCCCCCAGATCCCGGACCAGAAACCCGTGCAGACTTTCCGAGATGGGGACCTTCTTCTCCTTGCGCTCTTTGACTCTGTGTTGGTCCCCGTCCTGTCTGCGTTTTGCATCGTCTTTGATCAGCAGCACCCCCTTGTGCAGATCAATATCTTCAATCTTGAGGTGCAACAACTCGGAACGACGCAGACCAGTGTGGGCCAGCACCATATAGACCCTCAGGTGAGTGTAATACCCGAAGCGTCTTTCCTTGCCGTTGGGTTTTTCTATCAACCCTAGAATTCGTTTCAGCAGCCGTTCCTCCTGTTCATGACTCAGGATGTGGGGTTTCTGCCGGGTTTCCCGAATTTTTTCGATCTTAAAGGGTCGTGGGAAGATCTCCTTTTCGTAGACCCAGTTCAGAAATGTCTGCAGTTCCCTCAGTTTTTTGTTCAGGGTTGCGTCTTTATTTCCCCGGCTGCGATAGTAGTTTTTCAGATGGTTGACATGGTGCTCATCCAGATCCGCAACCGGGTGATCGTCATTGACCGACACATAGTCTCGGAGAAGGTACTGACTCTCTTTGATGGTGCGGGGGGCTCTATTGTCTTTGCGGGTCTCAATCCACTCCCGCATTAATTCACCCATCAGGGGGGATTTCTGCTTGCGGTCCTGTTCTGCTTTCTCTGCCAGCAGGTATTCCAGTCTCTCTTGATAGAGGTGGTTCAGGTACCTCTTGATTTCAATATCTGACCGTTTGACCTGACCCCGGTGTGTTTCTTTATAGTACGCCTCATCAAAGGAGCATAACTTGAGTCTGCGACCGGGGTGTCCGGGTTCTTCGTCCCCCAACCGGAAGTGGCCCTGGTAAATCCGGTTTCTTTTGTTCTGAATAATCTTCTTTTGTCTTCGTGCCATTGTCTGTTCTCCTGCTCAGTGGGGATCAGAAATCGTCAGCCAGGTATTCATCCATTTCTGCCGAAATCTGATCCTGTATGATGTGGTTGTTTTTTCGTGCCTCCTGTATGGACTCGATTTTTGATAACCGGGGAACCATCGTCCTGTTGAACACCCGCAATTCTGCCGTTAACTCCCTGTTGACTAGGGTCTGTTGGCGGATTGCTGCGAGGATTTCTCGCAATGTGTTAATCAGGACGGACATGGTTTCCCGGTATCAGTATATCATGTTATGATAAATATATCAAGTAATTAGGCCGTTTTTTTTGGTTCCCTTCCACTGTAAAAGGTATGCGTTCTCGACAATATTCCAATCGGCGAACAGCGTGACAAGTTCGACGAACCCCTGCTGCCTGGATTGCAGGGCCGTATCTATCAGTTCGAGAAGACGCCGGTCACCGCAGCAACGCACGATTTCCCTGATGGTCTTGAGTCTAGCCTGGAAGTCCTTGATCCCGATCTCCATGGTATCGATACGCTCCCATTCGAACAGTCTTTCACAGGCCCTGATAAACCGAAGCGCATGGTCAAACTGGTCTCGGCTCAACCGCTGACGGTATTCGAAAGGAACAGGAGGTAGCCGGTACAACACTTCCAACCGCTTCATTGCCCTCTCGTTGATCACCGTCTTTTTATCGGCACCGAAACCGTTATCGCGCATCCACTTTTCAATTTTGCGGCGGGACACGATATTTGAATAAGCCTCGAACGAGTCCGCGGCGTCCACACCAAGCTGGTCACGAATCCGTAACCAAAGGCAGAAGCAGTCGATGGCAGTATATCCCTGCTTTTCCGCTACTCCCAAGATGTACGCAGCATACTTCCGGTGATCCCAACCGGTTACCTTAGGGTTCAGGGTGCGGATGACCTGCTTGATCCATTTTCCATCCGGGCCTGTTATCAGCCGCAGACACAGAAGGACCAGGAAACCCAGGGACAGTAACGACACCCTGCCCCAGTCATTCAACTGCAGAAAATCCAGTTTTTCCATGTCCGGGGAATCATAGGTTCGAACCTCGACCTCTACGAATTCGACTCCCTGGATCAACAAAACTATCAACATGTAGTGGCCGAAAATGACCTCAAAATTCTTGTTGAATACGGGACGTTCGGGTGAACCGTGGCGGTCTCCTCTGAGATTAGAAGTCTCAAACAAAATCCGTCTGGAAAAATTACGCACCCTGATATGGGTGATTGGGACCATCACGACGCGCGACGTCCGATGAGCTTTGATTGGTTTTTTTGGTTTTAACATTGTCGCCTTTTATAATTTTTGGTTTATGATATCAGCTGCCTGTTGCCGACAAGCAACAGACAGCATCTATTCTGGATCAGACTTATTGGCTGACCCAACTGGGGAAATGAGCTCTAAAGTACCTTAATGCCGCTGCCAGAACATCATTTTGCATGGCCACAGGATCATTCGTCTGGCGAACCTCTTCGATCTCAGCAACCAGTTCCATATCAACTGATTCTTTCGAATTCCCAAGCGTTTGCAGTAACATATCCAGTGGTTCTTTTACCGCTTCAAGATCTGATGCCGACCGGCAAGCATCCAATAGAGCAAACAGGGCTTTGAAAACAGTCTGGTGGGTTTTCGCAACAGAAATCACAGATTTTTTCGTTTTCTTGCGGGATTTCTCTCCAGGGCCAATACTAATGTGCTCCTGCGCAACTTCTTTGATCAAATCAGCGGTAATCCTCCCCTCAGGATTCTCTTGAACCACTTTTTCCATGACCTGCGCTTTCAGTTCCCAACCTTCTATCTTTGCCAACGCATCAAACTGATCCACGTTTTTAGGTAACGGGATATTTTTCTTAGGAAATGCCTCTTTGATATCGTTAAAGACCTCGAATGCACGAATCAGCTTATAGCCATATGATCGACTGTGGTAATTCCACTTCTGACTCATATACTCACCGAAATTCTTGTATTTCGGCTTATAGAGTCTCTCCGATTTTATTTCACCGATTGCAGCGCCAATTTTAAGGTCGGCTTCTGTTCCCCTTCCCATTTCATCCCGGATCACAGTTTCAAGTTCCGCTAACCGTTGCCTTCTACCCCGTTCACTATCCGGGTCGATTTCTTCGGGACCATCCGTTTCCTGTTCCTTAGTTTCTGACGGGTCTGTTGTTCCTTCCTCAGCGCAATCAGTCACATCAACATTGTGCTGGCTTTGATTCTGTGATGATTCTGTTTCTATATGGGGTTTAGCCCAATCATCTAGCCCCACTTTTTTCTTGTAATCCATATCATCCATATAATCCTCCTTTAATGATGTATGGTTGCTTTTTTGAACTGCGATTTTGTCAGTCCAGAATATCCAAATGAAATTTCGGGAGTCCCGATACTTTGTGGAGAAAACTGAGAGGATTTTGGTGGTTTAAGAGGGGTCTTGCTTAAAAGCTACAAGATAACAGCCTGTTCGGATGCTTATCGACGAGTAGCAATTAGTGACAGGTGAGTATAACAGGTAAGATTTATTGATTTACTAATTGTGCGTGATCACTTGTGTCCTGTTGAGTAATCAAATAAAGTCAGTTGGTTACCAGAATCAATTTGTGGAGCTTTGTAACTCTCGTGATCAACTAGCTGATAAATTGGAACTTTTTCAAAAACGGTGACGCTGATAATCTGTAGAAGATTGTAAAGCGACATTGAGATATCAAGCCGTTTTTTCAGTATGGCAACAACGACATAGACACAGATTCCAATCCAAATTTGGGTCTTAACATCGTTGAAAGAGGTGCCGTAAAACTGTTTGATCCTTAAGTGCTGCTTTATCCACTTGAAAAAGAGTTCCACCTTCCAGCGGTTCCGGTATAGTTCAGCAATCGTTACCGCTGAAATGCTAAAATTGTGTGTTAAAAAGGTGAGGTAGTTTTCTGTTTTTGCGTCATAGATTTTGACCCGGCGAATTTTCTCCGGATAGTGCTGTTTGGAGTAAAAACCTTCCAGAACACCAATCTGGTCGGTCATAATATTGGTCATTGACTCTTTTGGGTTTGAATACTGCCGCTTGAATTTCAGATTCTTCTTGGCTCGAATCACAAAGAAGCAATGCCCTGTGTGGATACGATAGAGCCTTTCAAAATCCAGGTAGCCTCTGTCCATCACATAAAAAGAGCCGGGTTCGAAAACAATCTCATCCAGGATACGGACATCGTGCACAGAGCCTTCAGTAATCTTTATGAAAGATGGAATAGATCCTTTTACATCCAACAATGTATGCATTTTGATGGCTCCTTTTGTCTGTCTGAAGGTAGCCCAAGGAAACATCGATAAACACAGATCGATTGTTGTCGCATCCAAAGCATAAACAGTACTGTTCAGCTCTTCAGAAATCGATGGATCACTCTGGTACAGCTCTCTGGCATGTTCAATCAGGATTTGGGCGAATTCAAAATAGATACGCCAATCTCTGTTTTGATTTGCCCTTGCCAAATTCGTACGGGATGGATTTCCCTTTATGCCCATGTGATAGAGCTTTTGGGGCAGTGCCAGTAAACACGTTTCAATATCACGCAGGCTGCTGCGGTATGTCAGCTGCGCAAAAGTCATGCAAAGGAATTGATCCCAGGTTTTAAAACTCCGTGTGTTTCGATCTCCTTTGTACTTGGAAACAATTTTGTCAAATCTGTACTTCGGATACAGGTCGACAATCTGAGAAAAGATAGTCTTTCCAGCATTCATTGAGTTTTCGACCTTCAAATTGAAAACTACATCGGATGCTGTGTAAAAATTCAAATCGAAAAATTATTTTCCCCTCTCTAATTCTTTATTGACAGGGGTTAGCGAGGTTTTATGTCACAAACAACGCGACACTTGGGGTGCGTGATCCACGATCACAATCCACAGGTCGTCAATATTATCCCTTGGGTCATAGGTCAACATTATCCCTTGGGTCATAGGTTTTTAGTAGACCTTCTACAATGATGTCAGCTTGAATATAGGCGGATTTAATAGTGTTTTTACCACCCTTATCTAGTTTTTTATTTTTGATATCAGGGTGAGATGGATCGACTGTCAGTTTGCCAAGATTCTTGGGATCGATATCTTTGTTGCGTACCACGTCAAAGAATCGCTCGCAAATCCATGTAGGAATTTGCCCTTCCTGAAACAGAAGAACATTAGCTAGACCTCAGCCGAAAAGCTATTTACCAAGAATAACATATGGTTAAAGGGAGCATTTTTGTGTTTTTCTCTAAAACCCCTCAATCAGGGGACTGAGAGATGGTTCTTTTTCAATTGTGGTCCAAAAAGAGACAACGGCG
>JAHJRI010000172.1 GCA_018830885.1 bacterium
CAGGACCAGAAATACAGCCCGCCACCCGGCAATGGGGATCAGAAATCCGGCAAAGGGTGCCAGAAACAACCCCCCGAACCCGATCCCTGTGGTGGCGATACCGGTGGCCCGTCCCCTTTTTTTCCTGAACCACTTTGAGGTGATGGCCCCTATCGCGATCAGACCGATACCGGCGTGACAGATGGCCTTGATGCCGTACAGGAGATAGAACTGCCACAGGGTCTGTACCTGGCTCAAGGCAAAAAGACAGATTCCGTTGCAGACGGTCGCCACGACCATCACGCGTTTGATCCCGTAAACGTCAACCAGCTTGCCAACCAATGGCGCCGATATCGAGGCTGAGATCCAGTAGATGGTCAGAATCCAGGTAACCTGGGATTTTGACCAGCCAAAATCCTCCATCAAGGGCTCAATAAAAACCCCGAAACAGTAAAATCCGGTTCCCGAGGTAATCGTTGCCGTCAGGATCAAAACACCGACTATCCACCAGCCGTAAAAGACCTTGTTATTACCCATCTTATCATCATCTGACCGTGGTTTAAAAATCCGGGTATCCGATCCTGCCCGGCGCACAGGGGTCACCGCGTATGATTGAGCCCCAACCCGGGCCTGCCGGTATTCAGCAAACGAACCAGCCGATCCTGTTACAATGAGAAACAGCTATACAGATATTCCGCGAGCAGTCAGTTAAGGGCACCCTGATTTATCAAAATTATCGAGTTTACCGCACCAAAGGGTTGATCTTTCAAGAAACGCACGAGTCCATCCATGGAGCTCCTGGAAGCCATCCATGGCTTCCAGGGTTCTTGAAACATCCACCCTTTGATGCTGACTGAGTTCCAGTTAATCAAGGTGCCCTTAATTGAATGGGCAGCTTAAAAGGAAACCATCACGGTGTCCACCCGATTCCCGGGTTCCAGCTGGCCGCTGGTTCTGAATCATGGGAAACGCCCCAAACCGGTAATCCCTATATAATTTCAAAATACCGTTTCATTTCCCAGTCTGTAATATGCTTGTTGAACTCCCGTTGCTCCCAGAGGCGTGTGGCGGCATAGTGTTCGACAAAGGCATCGCCGAACAGCTGCCGGGCCGCTTTGGACTGCAGCAGACGTTCAGCCGCCGCCTGCAGTGAGCGGGGAAATTGACGTTCCCTGGCGAATGACTGCTGATAAGCGTTCCCGGTAATCGGGGCATCCGGCTCAATCCTGTTTTCGATGCCCCACAAACCGGAGCCCAACGCGGCTGCCAGGGCAATATAGGGATTGATATCAGCGGCCGTGACGCGGTATTCGACCCGCTGCGATTCCGCGCTCCCCGGAATGACACGCAGGGCACAGGTCCTGTTGTCAATACCCCAGCTGGCTTCCGTGGGAGCCCAGAACCCCGGGATCAGGCGGGTAAAACTGTTGATGGTGGGCGCGACCATGGCCAGAAACTCGGGCATCAATGCCTGCTGACCGCCAATAAAATGACGCATCGGTTCGCTGATCCGCTCAGGTCGGGATGGGTCAAAAAACAGCGGTTTGCCTGTCATGTCCTGCAGGGACAGATGAATATGCCCGCTCTGCCCGGGCCAGTCCGGCGACCACTTGGCCATAAATGTGGTGATCCAGTCCCGCTTCTGGGCCAGGATCTTGGTATAGGTTTTGAAGAGGGCGGCTTTGTCACCGGCAGCCAGAAGACCGTCATAACAAATCGCCGCCTCCATGACACCCGCACCGGTTTCGGAATGGAGGCCTTCCAGAGGGAAATCCATTTTCAGACAGAGGTCCAGCAGTTCCTCGTAAAACTCTGAATGAACCGCATCCCGCAACATGGAGTAGCCGAAAAACCCGGGTGTGATGGGATCCAGATCCCGGTAGTGTTTCTGACGGACAGAGGCTGGGGTTTCTTTGAAGATAAAGAATTCGAATTCACAGGAACCCACCGGTGCAAAGCCCATTTCGTTCGCCCTGCGGATAACCCGTTTCAGAAGCCCACGGGGGCAGATGGATTCAGCCTGGTCGGCGAACTCTCCCAGAAACAGCAGGCTGTTCTTCTCCAGGGGGAGCGCTCTGCAACTGTCCGGGATCAACAGTATCCGGGCGTCCGGGTACCCGGTGTGCCATCCGGTAATGTCAACATTATCGTATAGCTGGTCGTTCGAATCCCAGCCGACAACGACATCACAGAAACCAAACCCCTTGTCCAGGGCGGATACAAACTTGTCCCGCTTCATATACTTGCCACGGAATATCCCGTCCATATCAAAAACGCCGACCCTGACATACGCCAGTTCATGTTCCTCGACGATTCTCTTTGCATCCTCAACTGTTTTGACATTCCGTGGTTCCATCAAGCACTCCTTTACACACCATTTCAGATTTAGACCCCGCCCAGGTTCGATTCAGGTTCCACTTCAACTGCTAATATTTTGTTATCATTGAACTTATTCTCGACAAACATCCATAGCCGTATTCACGGGGAGGGTTCTTCACTGCGAGTCTCGTAAATTCAATCACACACAGCGCTCTGGTTCTGCTCAGAAAAAGCGGAGAATTGTTACCCTGCCTGTCATTATTGTGAGTAACCCATTCAGGCCTGTTCGTCAATATGCAGGGGGGCCCGGGATGGGGTAGCCCGGATAGAGGTGACGGATTGACGCAGGTAACCAACGGCAGCCGAAAAAGTCAGCTGCCCTGGCCATGTATGGTGTCACAGGATTCAAGCATTCAATAAACCACAGGCATCACCAAGGTTACAGACCCATTTCCCGGGCGACAATCTCCCGGTGATCGTCGCTGTCACCAAAAAACGGTGCTGCAGTCCGGGCCCGTTTGAAGTATAACTGCAGATCGTACTCCTCCATGAAGCCCAGCCCGCCGACGATCTGGTGTCCCAGCGCCACCAGGTTGATACAGGCGTCGTTGACCCAGGCTTTGCACATGGCGGCTTCAAAGGTAAAGGGCAGTCCGGCGCTAATGCGCCAGGCTGCCTGGTAGACCATGAATCTGCTGGTGTCCTGATAGGTCAGCATATTCGTACAGTGATGCTGTACGGCCTGGAAGGCACCGACAGGGCGACCGAATTGCTTGCGCCCCTTGACATAAGGGATCACCAGATCCATCACCCTGGCTGCCCCGCCAACCATTTCGGAACTTTTGGCCACAGCCGATTTCAGTTTGATCTCTTCCAGCACCGGCCCGGCGACATTCAGATCCCCCAGAAGCGTGTCGCTGCCCACCACAACGTTGTCAAAGCGGACCTCGAATTGCTTATCCCCGCTCATGGTATCCAGGCGGGTCAATGTAATGCCCGGTAGCCCGGCGTCCACCAGAAACAGGCTGATCCCGTCGGCCGCATCTGACGTGCGGGCCACACAGATAATCGTATCCGCCACATGGGCATCCATCACGAACAGCTTACTGCCGTTGAGCGCAAATCCACCGTCTACTGAAGTCGCACGAAGCTGAACCGCAGCGGGCTGATACAGCCCCCCCTCCTCAAGCCAGGCCAGGGTCAGTTTTCGCTTTCCGTCAGCGATGTCGGGCAGCAACGACTTTTTCTGGGTTTCACTGCCCGCTGTCAGTATCGTCAAACCACCCAGCACCACGGTGGGAAAAAAGGGACCGGGAACACAGTAGTAGCCAAATTCCGAAAGCAGGATGGAGAGGTCCAGAAAATTGACCCCGGATCCGCCATATGATTCCGGGATCAGGAGGCTCATCCAGCCCAGATCCGCCATTTTCTGCCACAGTGTCTCCGAATATCCCGTTTCATCTTCAGCCATTTTTCTGACAAATTCGCTGGGGCACTCCTTTGCCAGCAGTTTGTGGGCCGATTCTTTCAGAATTTTCTGTTCCGAACTCAGATCGTAATCCATCATGACTCCTGTTCACTTGGTCGGCAGTTTGAGACCTCTGAGGGCGATGATGTTTCGCTGTACCTCGGAGGTTCCCGCATAGATGGTTTCAACAACGCTGGTGCGATAGGACTGTTCCATGAGCCCTTCGAGCACGGCATGCCTGGAGCCTTTTTTTAAGAGTCCGTGATGTCCCAGAATTTCCATCCCCACGCGGGTAATGTGCTGTGCGGTTTCCGTCGCAAACAGTTTCTGCATGGAGGTCTGGTAGTTGGGAATCTGCCCCTTGTCGATAATATGGGCCAGCTGGTAGTACAGCAGCTTGTTCGCTTCCAGTTCGATTTTGAGTTGCGCCAGTTTCTGACGAACCCGCGGCTGCCTGCACAGCGGTTGTCCCTCGACGATGGCTTCCCTGGTATAGGCCACCAGGTCATCAAATATTCGTTCATAGGCCGCCAGGGGAAACATCCTTTCAAAATCCAGGGCTGACATCAGATAATAGAATCCCTGATTCAACTCCCCCACGAGGTTGGTTTTCGGAACCACAACATCGTTATAGAAGACCTCGTTGGTCTGCCACCCGGCCATGGTAATCATGGGCCGGATTTCGATACCCGGACTTTTCAGATCCACGATCATCATGGACATCCCGTGATACCGTTTGGCCTCAGGGTCCGTAATGGCTGCCAGCCAGTGATAATCGGCCACATGGCTATGGGTGTTGAAGGATTTCTGGCCGTTGACGATAAAATGATCGCCGTTGTCGGCCGCGTGAATCTCAAGGGAGGACAGATCGGACCCTGCCTGGGGTTCCGTATAGCCGAGGGCAAATTCAATTTCGCCCCTGGCGATGGGCAGCAGCCACTCTTTTTTCATCTCTTCACTGGCAAAATGCATAATTGTCGGCCCGGCCATGTGAGCGGCCACGAAAATCAATGGCACCCCGGCTTTGGCCATCTCCTCCTTGATGGCAAAAGTCACCATGGCTGACGTTTCCAAACCGCCGTATGCCTTGGGCCAGTTTGGTGTCAACCAGCCGTTGGCCGCAAACTTCTTGATGAACTTTCGTCCTTCCTCACCCCCGTAAATATGACCCAGCCGATGGGTCTCTTCCAGGAGCTCCGGGGTGGATTCAGCAAAGAGAAATTCCCTCACTGCATCGATCACTCCCCGTTCCTCCGGTGAAAATTCGAAATCCATTTTCCTCCTTTCGGGTTCGCCTATACCATGCTCTGATAATTGATGATTCAGGCTGTTGCAGCCTGTTTTTCCCCGGATTATCAGACTTTGACAGTGAAGTCAAATCACCCGGGCAAAGGGAATAACGGGGGTTCTATTCAGGCTCCGCTTTAGACGTTCAGAAAAAGGGGGGAATGGTTACAAAACGGGTTGTTATTTCGGCCGATTTCATGAAGACTGGGGTTCAGTTCCCTTAAACGTATTCAATCAGATTCCTTTTTCCAGCAGTCAGCCGATATCCCTGTCGGTTTTTAGCTATGGCAGTGAATCGGTCGGGAAGGGAGCTCCGATGAACGATGCCAACCCCCTGTGGAGTTAAAAAATGGTAAGAACAGAAATATCACTGTTTCTGAAGAATGCCCCGGGAGAGCTGGGGAAGCTTTCCGCACTGCTTTCTGAGAAAGGGATCAATATTGATGCCCTGACCATACAGGATGCATCCAGTTATGTACTGGAGCTTTTCAAAGCCCGGGGAAAATCGATCAAGAAAATTGCCTCCGTGGCCAACTACAATTCCATGCGGCAGGATTCCGCGGAATATGCCCTGATTCGTTTTCTGGCAGATAATTCGGATGCAGCCATCGACCTGCTCTCAAAAAACGACTATGTGTTTGATATCATGCCGGTCATTGCCGTCGAACTGGAGAATCGGCCGGGGACACTGGCAGCGGTGACAAAGCGGTTTGGTGAGGAAGGGATCAATATCAACTATGTTTATGGGTCAGTTTCTTCACCGGATCAGAAATGTCTCTTTGTTTTTTGCCCCGAGGATATCGATCAGGCCGCCCGGATTTTCAATCAATGAACCGGAGGTGTTTTCTGAGGCAGGATGAGGAACAGGGACCGTTGCAGGCTGCAGTGTTTCGGATAACAGAGGAGATTATTCCGCCATGTCCAGTTCATAATCGATCAGTTTCTTTTTCGCCAGTTTCAGTCCTTTCAGCCTCTCCACGCCATTGTTGGACATCAGTTTGCGAAAATACTTGGTTTCGAGCTCATTGTTGGCCTTGAAGTATCGCCAACCGAATCGCAATACGCCCTTCAGCCGCTTTTGCACGATTTTCGGCGCTGAAACCGATGAGATCACCTCCTCCTGGAGCTCTGCTATTTCAGGGCTGAGAAATCGAATGATCTTTTTTTTGACCGTTTCGTCCATTTTCACCGCATCTTCCTTCTGCAGATAAAGATCCGACAATTTCAGCAGATCCGCTGATTTTTCAATTTTTTGCCAGTTGTTCAGCTTGTCATCCTCCACAATTTCCAGAAAACCCGTGTTGAACGCCTCCAGCAGATTGGGAAAGGGAACGGTGCGGATCGCCTGGGCTGAGAAATTTTTCGGTTTTTCCAGTTGCTGTTTAAAAAATTCTGCCGCGGTCGCTGGTGAAAAAAAAAGCCAGTAGGTAAAAGACTGGGCCACCAGACCCTGTTGTTTCTCATCCAGAAAATAGTAGAGCTTGATCTTCTGCTTCAGGAAAGATGCCATTTCCTCCCAGGCTTCCCCCAGGTAGTGGTGATTTAGAAGTTTCCCCGATTGCCGGGTGTTGATAATAATCCGCCATTCCGCATCGGAGAGATCTCTTTTTTCCGCCCGGGAAAGGAGGTTGACCAGCATTTCGAAATGTCGGGTCAGGTGCGGCAGAAAAAACGCGATCAGATCTGCATCTGCTGATTCAGGCTGACTTTGAGGCATGGGATCGTATCATGGCAACGGTGTTTAGAGAGAAGATCGGGTAAAGGGCCATTTCCCCGTGGATTTTTGTTTATCCTAAAGTTGCACGAAGTGGGTTGGCAAGAAAAAAGATTGGCGACAGCTCCCTGCAGATAGACATTCGCTGCCTCTTGAGCCTTGGTTATGTTTCGCCGTGGACTTTATCCTCAGCGCTTGATATAGTTCGAGCAGACCTAAATCCGAAGCTGACTGCCTGCCATCATGATCAGACAGAAACAGAGCCGGTTGGCGGAACCAGAAAACAAGTTCGGAAACGAACAAACCCTATTTTCAGGAGACTTATGTCTGTTAAAATTCTGATATCGAGAACAGTCGCCAAAGACCTTATCTCTGTCGTCAAACCGTTTCTGGCCGAGTTGCATGCGCTGGCCTGGCGGAGCAAGGGGTACATTTCGGGCGAAGCACTGATCAATAAGGATAACCCTGAAGAACGGATCGTGATCAGCTCGTGGCAGTCAGTGGAAAACTGGGAGAATTTCCAGAATCTTGAGGAGTGCAGACAACTTCATTTCAAGGTCGATCAGATATTAGGTCAGCCGTCTAAATACACGGTCTATCTCAATACCTGACAGCGACGGGAAACTTCCAGCCGGCTAATCGAAGCTGAAACCCACCACCGTGATCTCGTCCCCGGTTTCACTGTCAACGAGGTCCGGTAACTCGCCGTTGCCCCCATCAGATCATGTCATGCTGGGTTTCTGAGATGGCTTGCTCAATCTTGTCCGCCAGTGACTGGGGCAGGCCCTCGATCTCCACGTTCAAAAACCCCCGCACAATGGTTGAAACAGCCGTTTCTTCATCCAGACCCCGTGCCATGAGGTATTCAATCTCCCGCTGATCGATTTTACCCACAGCAGCTTCATGGGACATTTCAACCCCGGGAACGAGCGCTTCGAGTTCAGGAATCGCATGCAGCAATCCTTCCTTGAGAATCAGGCCTTTGCATTCCAGATGACCCCTGACACCGGCATATTTACCGGTGATCTTTCCTCTGGCGATGACGGTTCCCCCCGTCGTAATGGCCCGCGATATAATCTCTGCCCGGGTATCCTCGGCATTCAGGATCACCTCTGATCCCGTATCCAGAAACGTGCCTTCAGCCGCGACCAGGATGCTGTTGAACCTGGCAACAGCCCCTTTGCCGTTGAGATAGGTCCTGGGATTGGTTTGCAGGGACCCCACCGGTTTGAGGGAGATGTAATTGGAAACAAAGGTTCCACCCTCCTCGACATAGGTGACCGTGCGGGGGCGTACAACGATGTTGCTGCCCCAGTCGTGGATCATCGTATAGGTCAGCGTGGCACCTTTTTTGACATAGAATTCCGATACCCCCACATGCTGTCCCCTGTCCAGATGGGGAGAGGTGGAACAACCGGCGATCACATGGATATTGGATTGTTCCTCGGCAATCAGAATATTGTGCACATTCTGGGTCATCCCCTCTTTGGACAGGTGCAGGCAGGTCTGTACCGGAAACAGGGTTTTGACACCGGCGGCGCAGCGGATGAAAAACCCACCGCTGGGCTTATCCTGGGCGAGCTTCGTGAATTCATCCTTATCCGGAGACAACCCCTGCCACATGTACTCCTTCAACCCATCATATTTTTTGAGGGCAGCGGAAATTGTCAGTACTTCCACACCCTCTTGCCTGGTTTTACAGTGAACCACCGAGAGATCCTTCAGAATAAAGGTGGCGGAGCGGTTTTTTTCCTCGGTATCAATACCGACATTGAGAAACTCCCGGGCATCTTCAGCCGGGATTTCCGCCAGGTTTTCCACATAAGCGTGTGGTTCTGAATCAAACTGATAATCTGTTTTTTCCATGGTCTGTTTTATTGGGCACATTTATAACATTCATGATAGCCGTACTCCCGGATCCACTTCAGGATCTCCCTGGCGTTCTGTGAGCACTGGAGGACGCCATTATTGAGTACCTGACCCCTCTCGGCGGTGATGTAATCCAGAATATGACCGGTGTGGGTGATGACAAGGGCTGATTTTTTGCGACGCTGATAGAGCCCGATATGCCGGCTTTCCACATTGTGCCTGATTCCCCGGTTGAGCAGCTTGTTGATGCTCTCTCCCAGCAGCACGATGTTTTCCAGATCCACGCCGGATTCGGGTTCATCCAGAAGCACCAGGTCCGGACTCTGGGCAGTCAATTGCAGCAGTTCGGAACGTTTTATCTCGCCACCGGAGAGATGACTATTGACATCACGGTTCAAAAACGCGGTGAAATTGACCTGTTCCGCCAATTGATCCACGTTCGTCGGTCTGCCCTGGGCACAGATCTCCACCATTTTCCGTGTGGAGAGCCCATGAATGGTTGGCGGTCTCTGAAAGGAGACCCCGATGCCCCTGCGGGCCCGTTCATGGACAGGCAGATGGGTGATATCCTCTCCCTTGAAAACAATCCTGCCACCGGTCACCTTGTAACCGGAAAAGCCCATGATCGTATGCATGAGGGTTGTTTTACCTGAACCGTTGGGTCCAAACAGGATATGGGTTTCCCCTTCAGGAATATGAAGATTGACCTTTGTCAGAATCTCTTTCCCTGACACTTCAACTTTGAGATCTTCGATAACCAGCATGAGAGATATCTCCCGGAAGACAGTTCATCGGCCCGTCCCACCTTCTGGATGGACCTGGACGGTAGTAAAATGAATCCGTTGATTCTCGCTGTTTTAAGAAAATATTGCAATCTCAATTGAACTATTTAATTGACCGTGTCGATTCCGCTCCCTGAAAAAACACGAATTCCCCGCCGGTCTTTATACTGAACCGGTACACAGATCGGCACGGCTTCATGTCAACAGCTGATACGGCCAGGGCAGCCCCTATACCCAATTGACAGGCCAGAGCCGACCATCCGGATTCTGGTCTCGCACCGGGTGGGTATTTTTTTTTTGGGGGGGGGGAGGGGGACAAATGGCCTGATTCCGATACCATTTGCCCGAATTGCATGGGCGGAAGATTAAAGGGCAGAAGCACCGCGTTCACCGGTACGAATACGGATGGTCTCTTCGACGTGGGTGATAAAGATTTTGCCGTCACCGATCTTCCCTGTTCGTGCAGACTCAATAACGGTTTCAACGGTCTCATCGACCTTCTCGTCGGCGACCACGATTTCGATCTTCACTTTCGGTACAAAATCAACCTGATATTCAGCACCGCGGTACAGCTCAGTATGACCCTTCTGTTGACCAAATCCTTTTACTTCTGCAACGGTCATCCCGAAAATACCGAGATTGGAGAGGGCGTCCTTCACATCATCAAGTTTAAACGGTTTAATGATTAGTTCAATTTTTTTCATGTGGCTTCCTGGTAGAGTGGTTGGTGATTAATATAGAGTACCAACTTGCAAAAAAAATACCATGGTTTGAGGAACATCTCCGCATGGGCCCGGGTCGGCTTTTTCGTTGACGAAGAAGAGCGCTGGCGGCTGTGCGGACTTTTGACAAAAAGGACAAAACATTTTCGAAAAAAGACAATAGTTACAAAAATGACAGTCTCTCCAGCGACGGCTATTTTTCTACATAGATCCGGATCTGGTCACCATTTGAGCTGGTGATATTGACAATGTCCTCATCAATCTCCTCAATCATCTCCGTCAGGTGGGAGAGGGTTTCCCGCAGATTGAATCCCTCCCTTTCCACTTCGGCCAGTCGCTCCTTGGGAATCATTCTGGATGCCAGATGAGCCATTTTCAGCGGCACATTGACCTTGATATTCTCCCCTCGGGCACTCCTGATATCGATGATGATCTTGCCCCCGGAAGGCGGTCCCCGTTTTTCCGGCTTGCCCAGCGGGATCACCTCCGCTGCCCCATCCGGTTCCCTCTCGGGTTCCGAATTCCTGGCACCGATGGCCTTCAGCAGTTTTTCACCATCGCTGACACTGATCTTGCCTTCAGCCACCATGTTCAGTATTTTCTCTTTATCATTCATCTCTTCTCCCGTGTATGGGGGTTGCCAGGCAGTATCGAACCCCGGCCAGTCGCCTGTGCCCGAATTCCGACCGGGGATATATTCAGAACCGCCGGGTTTATTTCAGGGCGCTGATCAATTTTTCAGCCTCCTCCGCGTTGATCTTTCCATCTGCCAGCATCTGCAGAATCTGCTGAATATACTTGTCATTGCCCTTGGTTTCAGCCGCCGTATGAACCTCGACGTCACCATCGTCCGCCATTTTGGCAAAGGAGCTGACAAAACTCTTCATGGCCGGCATAAACGCCTTGAAAGGGTGACTTTTCAGAAACGGCATCCGGTTCTTAATCTCTATTTTTTCATGGGGATAGTCCCCTGTAATCGCCGTCTCACCGCTCAGGGTCGAAATATAGATACGGCTTTCACCCGTGTAACCAAGGATATTCAGGGTTGCATCACCGGAAACCGTATGAATGGTGCTGTCCCTATCCAGATCCAGACTGGCGTTGACCGATATATCCCCTGAAACACTGCTGAACGCAAAGCGGCTGATCCGTCCGTCCTGAATCTGGCAATTACCACTGATCATTTTGACACTGATGGCACCGGCCAGATTCTCAATGTTGAGATTGCCACCGATATTCTGCAGGTTTAACCGGTTTGACTCGATTCGGCCGAAATTCATCTGACCACTGATGGTTTTCATTTTCAGACTGCCGGTGATTGAAGCGGCCCGGATATCGCCGCTGACCGTGGTGATGGTTCCGCGCAGCCGGGTACCCGTCGGAATTTTCAATACCAGATCATTGCGGGCTTCATTCCTGAAAAAAGCGGTTGGCAGGGTCGCGTTTTTCCATGGTTTTTCCTTGATCAACAGCAGTTCATCCTGAAAACTGATACTGAAGAGCTCTTCGGCTGTCTGCTTTCGCAGTTCTGAAAACGACAACGCCAGATCCTCCCGTTCCATCTCAATGATCACCAGCCCCCCCTTGATCAAGCTTATTTCGAGTTCCAGGGTCTGTCCCTTTAAATTAAAATTCATGGGTTCCTCCACGTCCGGGATTTATCAATCGTTACAAAAAAATCACCTATCAGGGCCGCTGCAGTTTTTCCAGGGCGGTTTCAATATCGATCCTGCCCTGATCCAGCTGATCGATGATGGACCCGCTTGATTCTGGGCGGTCCTCGGTAAAACCCAGTGCCACCTTTGACTTTTTCAACAGGTTTTTAATTTTTGGATAGGAGCAGTTCAACATTTTTTCCGATTGTTTGATACTGCCCTCTGCAAAAATAAAGACCTTGATAAAGTTGAAAAGCTCATCATCCATGGTAAAGGGGGGTTTTATCTCTTCAAAATCACCTTTGATCCGGGTTCCACAGCCATGACAGGCCAGTTCCCGGACAAACAAACGGTCACTACAGACGGGACACTGTTCCGGTGCCGGGTAGTTCTGTTTTTCTGTCATATCTTTCATGCTTATAAAGGTCAAATTAATTATATTTATATCTAAGTCCCAATATAGTAAATATTTTTAACAATTGCAATATTTTTTATTAACTTTTTTAACTTTTATTGTATAGCCCATCTTCAGCCAAGGGATTCACAATCGCCTGACCGCTCCTTTTAAAAATGACAAAGCCGATGGTACCGGTTACTATATTTCCATCTTTAGAATTAACCTCACCGGATCACGGGCACAGGTCTGGGCTCCCTGGTTGCGGTGACTGACTATCAGGAGAATGTATGGCTGCATGGGAACCGCTATATCTGGAAACAGCCAGAAAAGGTCTGCTGCTGGAAAAAGTCAATGCTGCCCGACGGATATTGACGGATTGCAGCCTGTGCCCCCGCAACTGCCAGGTTGATCGGTGCGCGGGAGAGCTTGGTGACTGTGAAACCGGTGAGGAGGCGGTCGTTGCCAGTTTTAATGCCCATTTTGGCGAGGAACCGCCCCTGGTCGGGGCATATGGTTCGGGGACCATTTTTTTCACCCATTGCAGTCTGAAATGCAATTTCTGCCAGAATTTCGACATCAGCCACCAGGGAGACGGAGATCCATTTTCAGTCGCCCAACTCGCTTCAACGATGCTCGTCCTGCAGAAGGCCGGCTGTCACAACATCAATCTGGTGACACCGACCCATGTGGTTCCCCAGATCCTGTCCGCTTTGTATTCAGCCATTGACGGCGGACTCTCCATTCCGCTGGTTTACAATTCGAGCGGGTATGAGAATATCGAAACCCTGAGGCTCCTGGAGGGGGTTATCGATATTTACATGCCGGACTTCAAGTTCTGGGATCCTGCTGTGGCCGCCCAGACCTGTCAGGCCCCGGATTACCCCGAGGCGGCCAGAAGCAGTCTGAAGGAGATGCACCGTCAGGTTGGGGATCTGCAGATCAGCGCCGCCGGACTTGCGGAACGGGGCGTGATTATCCGGCATCTGGTATTGCCCGAAGGGTTGGCAGGGACACGGCCCATCATGGATTTTATCGTGAACGAGCTTTCAGCTGACAGTTACGTCAACCTGATGGATCAGTACCGGCCCTGTGGGAACGCCCTCCAGGTAACCGGGCTTGCCCGGTCACTTTCCCGGGAACAGTTCCAGGAAGCCCTGAAAGATGCCAGAGCGGCCGGGATCCGGAGACTGGCCTGAATCCGGATCAAATCCTGTCAGATTCGGCTTTTCCGGCAGACAGACCGGGGGATTATTCCTGTAACAGACTGTCCGCGGATTTGCGGACGATGTGATAGACCTCTCGCAATGAGATCCCTTTCTCCGCGGCGATTTTACTGCAGATCTCATATTCCGGTGAAATCCGGAACGGTTTGCCATCGCGAAGCGCCGCTTTAACCCGTATCCGGCCAAACGGCGTCTCCACTTCGATCATTTTTCGATCCAGGGCGCTGCGCTCGACCAGTTGTCTGCGAATCCCCAGCGTGGTTGTCTCCTGGTAGAGCAGTGTCTCAAAAACCGACTCATCAGCCGGTCTGCAGAGAATACTGATCAGGGTGCCGGGTCTTCCCTTTTTCATTATCACATCCGTCAGAAAGACATCGAGGGCGCCTTTGATCAGGATCAGGGGAAGCAGGTAGGAGTAGGTTTCCGGATTCATATCATCGATATTTGTTTCCAGCAGCACCAGTTTCTCCCGTTTCAATCCAGACAATGCGTCGGTCTTACCCGCTATCACCCGCAGTGCGTTTAACTGTCCGGTGTCTCTCTTACCACAGCCGTACCCGGTCCTGTCGATGGTCATGACCGGCAGTGGCATATAGGCCGTCGCCAGATGCTTGATGATGGCAGCGCCTGTCGGGGTGACCAGTTCCCCCTTGACCCCGGTGGAATAGACCGGGATTTTTTCCAGGATTTTCAGGGTGGCTGGTGCCGGCACCGGCAGCACCCCGTGGGCACAGGTCACGGTCCCCGATCCCACGTGCAGTGGGGAAGCAAGGATATGATCCGGTTTCAGCAGGGAGATACAGATCGCTGTCCCGACAATATCCACGATCGAGTCGATGGCACCCACCTCGTGGAAATGGACCTGATCCAGTCGCTGATTGTGAATGGCAGCCTCCGCCTCGGCGATGGTGGTGAAGATGTCCCGGCTCAGATTTTTGGCACTGCTGTCGATGGCGCTGCGGTCGATGATCTGCAGGATGTCGTCCAGGTGACGGTGATGGTGAGCGGGGGTTGTTAAACCCGGTTCGATAATGACGTCAAAATCGGTTGCAGCAATACCCCGGGGGCTTTTTTTTTCGATTTGAAGCCGATACCCATCGACAGCCAGTGAATTCAGACCCTCCAGGAATGCATCACGGTCAACACCCAGATCCAGCAGGGCCCCGATGGTCATATCGCCGCTGATACCGGAAAAACAGTCAAAATAGAGTACGGTTTGCATCGCCTTTGCTCCTGTTTCATTCATTCATGGCCGGATGTGCTTTTTCGGCTATCTGGTTGATGATCGCGGCGGCGTACCCGGCCCCGTATCCATTGTCAATATTGACAACTGTCACGCCGCAGGCACAGCTGTTCAGCATGGTCAGGAGCGCTGCCAGTCCGCCGAAACTGGCCCCGTAACCGACACTGGTGGGAACGGCAATCACCGGTTTATTGGTCAGACCGGCCGTGACACTGGGTAGCGCCCCATCCATGCCGGCTACCACCACCAGCACGCTGGCAGCGTCGATCCGGTGCCGGTTGTTCAGCAGCCGATGAATGCCAGCCACACCAACATCGTAGAGACGTTCCACCTGGTTTCCCATCATCTCAGCCGTCAGCGCCGCTTCCTCGCAGACAGGCATGTCCGAGGTGCCGGCGGACATCACGAGAATCCGGCTGCGGGTTGTGCCCACCGGCATCCGGTTCACGGTGATCATTTTTGCCATTTCATGGTATTCAGCCCGGGGATCAATAGACTGTACCGCCCGGTATGCTTCTGCATCAGCCCGTGTAATGAGGAGATTGCCATTTTTTTCCAGGATTTTTTCAGCAATGGACTTGATCTGGTCCGGTGTTTTGCCGGCACCAAAGATCGTCTCAGGATGCCCCTTGCGCAGGCTTCTGTGGTGATCGATCATGGCAAATCCCAGGTCCTCGTAGGGAAGGTCCTTGAGCTGGGCCACGGTCTCGTTAATGTCGACTTCACCGGCCTGCAGACGTTCCAGGAGCGATCTGATGGTATCTTCTTTCATAGAATTGCATGCATGTGGCGTTCAGTTCAGGCTCCCGCTTTGAAATCCTTCCAGATCAAGGGCAACAAAACGGAATCCGGTTTTTTTAAGTTCGCGGGAGACCGTTTCCATGAGGGTCGGGTCGAAAAAAAAGGGTCGCTCTCCGGCTGAAACCTCAATCCTCGCCAGATCGCCATGCTTTCTGACACGAAACTGTTTCAGCCCCAGGTCTTTCAGAAAGGATTCAGCCGTTTCAACCATCCGCAGGCTTTCGCTGGTAATGGGATCATGATAGGGAATGCGTGACGCCAGACAGGCCATGGATGGCTTGTCCCAGGTGGAAAGTCCCCGGGAGCGGGAGAGCTGGCGGATATCCGCTTTTGTCAGGCGGGCCTCCAGGAATGGACTCCTGACACCCAGTTCCTCCTTGGCTTTCATACCGGGACGGTAGTCGTCCAGATCATCCAGATTGGACCCGTCCAGCAGGACCTCCCTGCCCAGCACCCGGGCGGTCTCCTGCAGCTTGCTGAAAACCACCGTTTTACAGTGGTAGCACCGGTCCACGGGATTGCCCAGGATGGTGTCATCCATATCCTGCAGCGGAATAATCCGGTGATTGATCCCGATCTCCGCAGCCACCCGGACAGCATCTCCCATTTCGGAACGGGAGACGAAAATCGACTCGGCGGTCAGTGCCAGCGCCTGTTCACCCTGCACCTCCCGGACGATACTGGCCAGCAGAGAGCTGTCAACGCCCCCTGAAAAGGCAACGGCGGAAGAAGGTAACGATTGGACGACCTGCAGCAGATGGTCAAGCTTGTCTGTCGTTTCCATGATATCCTTTTTTCTAAGGTTCTCTTTAAGTCTTGACCGAATTCCGATAAATTGCAACCCATATCGCCCTGTACCGGCGGTTTCACCATGCAGCTGGCCAATGATGAAAAAAAGGGGTAGGGTATCCTCATTTGGCAGGCTGGCCCGTCAGGCGAGCATGGGAGCACCCGGATGGATTTGAGAGATGAGGAGAGAATGAAGGCGAGAGTGGCACTGCTGCGTTGTGATTCATATAATGAAACCGCTGTTGACCGAGCCGTGGAAAGGGGTCTGGAAATGCTGGGGGGTGCTGACGCTTTTGTCAAACCCGGAGAGCAGATACTGCTCAAACCCAATCTGCTGGTCCCCGAACTGCCAAAAAAATGTGTGACAACCCATCCATCCGTCTTCAGGGCGGTAGCAAAGGTCCTGCAGGCAAATGGCGCAGTTCTCTCCTACGGTGATTCCCCGGCAGTCGGCAGTACGCTGCGGGCTGCCCGCAAAGCCGGGATTCATGAAGTGGCCGAAGCGATGGGGATCCCGATTGCAGATTTCAAAACCGGCGTCGAAATCTTTTTTGAAGCCGGCCACCAGAACAGAAAATTTGTGATCGCGCAGGGTGTGCTGGACAGCGACGGGGTGGTCAGTCTACCCAAATTGAAAACCCACGCCCTGGAGAGGTTCACCGGTTGTGTTAAAAACCAGTTTGGCTGTGTACCGGGCATCCTGAAGGGGGAGTATCACGTGAAATTACCGGATCCCAATGATTTCGGCAAAATGCTGGTCGATCTGAACTGTTTTATCCACCCGCGGCTCTATGTGATGGACGGGATCACGGCCATGGAGGGGAACGGGCCCCGGGGAGGCACACCAAGACAGATGAACCTGCTGCTGTTTTCAGCAGATCCTGTTGCCCTGGATGCCACCGTCTGCCGCCTGGTGAATATGAATCCGGAAAACGTGCCAACCATCCGCTTTGGCCAGGAATTTGGTGCCGGAACCTATCTGGAAGATGCCATCGAACTGGTGGGAGACCCATTTGATGACTTTCTGGACAGGGAGTTCAAGATTGAACGACGACCGGTCGCAGCTTCTCAGTCACAAGGATTTGTCAGGTGGATCAACAACCGGCTGGTGCCCAAGCCGGTAATTGCACCGGAAAGCTGCACATGCTGCGGGACCTGTGTCCAGATGTGCCCGGTGGAACCGAAGGCGCTACACTGGAAAGACGGCGACCAGGACAGCCCGCCGGTTTACGACTATGGAGATTGTATTCGATGTTATTGCTGCCAGGAGCTCTGCCCGGAGAGCGCGATCCGGGCGGTCAAGCCCCCCCTGCGCAGACTGTTGGATCTACTGCCGCTCTGAAACGCTCAGCTGATGGTTTCGATGGCCAGCTGTTCCAGCTGGCCGTTGATGCAGGCGGTGGCATAATGACCCCTGAAAAAAGGACCCGGGTTGACGATCTGGGTTTCTCCGATGGCATCAATACCGGCACCTTCATGGATGTGCCCGGTAAAACAGACCAGCGGCTGGTATTGTTCCACAAACTGCCGGACACTGCGTGATCCGACATGCAGACCCTGTTTGACCCGGTCAGCAGCCGTATCCCGCGGGGGTTGATGAGAGACCAGCACCATGGGCATATCCTCCGGGAATCCGGTTATCGCCCGCTGGAGGTTTTTTGCCAGCTCCTCCTCAGATACCTCATTGGGTGTGCCCCGTGACGGTGAATAGAGAGCGGCGCCCAGACCCAGGAATCCGATGCCGTCAACAATCCGGTGTCCGGCTTCGATGTTCAGCCCCTGCTGGTCCAGGTAACGGGCGACCGGAGGAAAATCGCAATTCCCCGGGATGGCCAGGATATTTGAATTCCAGGGGCGAATCAGTTCAATGATCTCTGTAATCTCCCTTTCCCTGCCGAAATTGGTGATGTCACCCACCAGCAGAATCAGGTCCGCAGCCCCCAATTGGGTTGCCAGTTTTCTGAGTTTGTTGATATCCCCGTGAATATCCGGGATCGCCACGATATCCATACGCACCCTAAAGACCTAGATTCTCATTGATCAGAACGATTTTGATACGTCCCTTGGGGAAGGATTTTTCAGTGATCGTCCAGCTGTTACAGATCCGGAATTTGCTTTGACACTCTTCACAGTACCCGGTCTTCAGACAGGGGTTTTTCATCCCCAGGCGCACCGTATTCGCTGGCGCAGACAGGCTTTTGATCCTGAGGATGGCGGCCGCTACATCCGGTACGATTTTATTCCGACCGATGAGGGTAATCACATGTCTGGGACCAAACGTCAGCGCCGCCACCCGGTTGCCGATCATATCCAGGTTCACCAGTTTTCCGGTATCGGTCAACGCGTTGGTGCCCATGATGAAAAGATCGGTCAACAGTGCCTGGCGTCTGAGTTCATATTTTTCTGTATCGGAGAGTTTTTTATTGTAGGTGTCAAGAACCCTCATCTCCTTGCTCTGTTTCAGTTTTTCGTAAAGTCCGCTGTCGGTGAATGTGACGGACCCGCCCCAGGAGATGGTTTTGGGTTTGAGCGGGGGAATAATTTCCTTCAGTACGATATCGTGAACAGCCTTGACGTCATCTGCAATAAAAACGTCAAAATTATTTGCTTCCAGGGTTCTTTTGACCTCCTTGAAGCGAATCTGCCAGTATCTCTTGAGTGAGTCTTCCATATTTCAGCGGTTGATTAAATTGAATCAAATCGTCTGACCGTCCCCTGAACCGGTTTTAGGATCAGCGGCAGGTCTGTTTCGGTCATTGTCCAGGGGGCAGATACCAGCTTCGAATCCTGATCCTTGCCCTCGCCCGGTTTCTTTAGAGCCTATGGGGAACGGTTCATTCTGTAAACCCCTCCGGGGTATCATCGTCGAATTTCGTCGAAATTCCTCTTTTTCCCGTCGGCAGATCTTAACCGGTCATCGGATCTGACCGGATACGGCACGCAACCCTGTCCAGATGCCCGCATGGCAGAGAACGGCCAGGTAGTGCAGATAAAAACCGATCATGCCAGACGGGTCTTGCTGCACGGACATTCAAGCCGGAATGAAATTGATCATCCCGGCTTCCGGCATTGGTTTATCAGTGTCACTGGCCATCCATCTCCCATCCCCATACCTTTGCCACAGGGATTGGCAGCTTCTGTGAGCGGAGAGAGGAAAGCAGACGATCCCTGGTTTTAGTGATTGAATTTAACCGCATTAGTGTCTAAAATAATCCTACGTCAGGTCATTTAAAGTAATGATCTCCTATCATAAACCACAGGATCTTTCAAGGAGATAATACGTTCTACCCTGCGTCCCGGCAGGGATTAGACCGCTCGAAAAATCCTATCACCGGCATTTGGAAACGCAATGAAAACTTTATGGAAATTGAGTCTGCTGATAATTCTGGTTTCTTCGGTCCTGCTGAATACCCAGCGTGCGGAGGCCCTGATATTGTTCAAGGCTGAAAGGCCGGTTGAGATCGATCTGGAAAAGCTGAATATTACCAAAGAGATGTTTTTCACATTTGTCACAACCACCGTTCACACAAACCCCTTCGGGTTGCAGGCCTATGGACAGGTCCCCTTTCGCGTCTGTGATTTCAAACTGGATAATCGAGACCTCTTCGACTACAAAACCGTCGACGGGCGATTAAACCGGTTTCTCAGCAATCCCTCCTGCGACCAGATCGTTCTCCGCCGGTTGCTGGAAAACAGTTATCAGTACCGGAAAGATAACCTCTCCCCCTACGAAAATCGAAGTTGTATCCTGAGTATGGAACGGATTTTCAGTCCCCTACTGGAGTACTACACGATTCACTACGAAGAGAAGAGCAAAGCGGAATGTATCCAATGCGATAGAAAAGAGCAGACTCGCATGGATCGAATCGCCGTTATCCAGAACAAGATCATCCAGGATTGCGGGCAGGAGCAGGAGAAAGTGGTGAAATTTCTGAAAGAGCTGGATGAAGTCATTGAGAACGCGTTCAAAACAAAAAAAGTCACCCCGCCAAAGTAGCAGTATCCGCACCAAGCCGCCGACCCGCCTGGAACCGGTTTTAATTTAGTCTTGACACAGCCTGTCTAAAAGTGTACATTTGTTTACTCCAAGTCTATTCAACCACACGCTTGAAGGATGCGATCTTCGCCTGTAGCAGAAAGGGCGTGATGGATCCTCATCCGGTGGATGAGAGAAAGAAACGAGGGAGTTGACAATGATAAACCAGAACCCGGTCCGTGAATCTTCCCTGCCTGTCAGCGAGCAGCCGGCTACCGAGAATCGTTTCAGGCCACAGCCGGTTGAGGACCGTTGGCGCAAACAGTTCCGGATTTGTTTAAATTGCGGAGCGGCGGATATGATCCCCGCCGGCAGCTGTTCTGTCTGCAGGAATTGCGGTGTGAGCAATGGCTGCAGTTGATTGACAGCTGTTCAGACAGATTGGTGATATCTGACTGAAGTCTCCATTCCGGAACCATTCCAGCGGATAAGCAGATTATGGCTATCCGTCAGGTGGGCAGTGGGGATCTCATGCATGCTGGAAACCAAATTGTTATGCAGCTGGCCTGGTTACAAGGCAGGAGGGGACTTTGCTGCATATCCGAACGGCAAATGCGGATGGATCTGCAGCAAAGCGGTTTGCGAGCTTGTGTTGCCAGTGGTGTTGCTTAATCGATGTACTTGAAGGAAACACTTAACTTGGTACGAAAGGCGACCACTTTGCCATCTTCGAGCTTGACATCCATGGACGTCACTTCAGCGATTCTCAGGTCTTTCAATGTCTGGTTGGCTCTTTCCAATGCCACTTTTGCGGCATCTTCCCAGGAAACCTCGCTGGTGCCAATCAGTTCAATGACTTTATAAACACTTTCTGCCATGTCTACACCTCCTTTCAAGGGGTTGGAATTATTTTCCACATGTCGCTTCGTTGCCGGTTTTATCAAAAGATTACGAAGCATCTGCAGCACCGGTTACAATTTACTTTATTTCCTCAACGGTGTAAATAAAAATTTGCCTTTTCCCATTTTGATTGAAGGATTTTCATCGGCCCCTGCGGTCGGTCCAGTATTTTTCTCAGGGAGTGACACGTATTTGGCATTGGACATGAATAGTCAGAATGAACGAGGTTTCGAGAGACCCCGTCAGAAAAATTCGTTGATCTGATTGAAAACCTATACTGAATCGATTTTTTATTCTATTCTGCGAGTGAAAGACAGAAAAAAGATCGTCAGCAGTGATAATTAGAACCATCTAACAAACACGTTTGAATAGCCCCTTGAATTGACATGTCGGAACCAGGCAGCCGGATTGTACAAGCGAAAGTGAAGGTCGAGAGTCTGAAAAAAGGGATGGTCATCAAGGCCTATTCCGGATTCAGCAGTCGATATAACATGATGGATGCACTGACCTGCGAATTTGTACGGCATAATTTCAGGGGCACTCGGGTCATCGTGCTGCGGGGGGACAAAAAATTCAATATCGAGGTCGAAGATCTAAAACCGGGCGATACCCTGAAAGGGATTCACCACTTTCCACCTGCATTGCAAAAATTGACCATTGTGACCCCTGAATTAATCGGTGCACTGAAAAAAAGGGGTATGCTGGCGTTTATTGCCGTGCAGCCCATGTTGATTGCTGAACAGACCAGAAAGGAGTTGAGGGAGTTGCTGCAGATGGTGGAAGAGACCACCCGATCCCAGAGCACTCCTGCTATCGGTAGAAACCCCAAATTACGGTCAATTTCCGCCAGGATTGTGAGTGACCTGGTGGAGAGCGTGCAAAAAAGTCTGCCTATTCGTCAGGAAACAGTCGAGTCCATCCAATATGAAATGGACAATGCCAGGAGGGGTATTCTCAGTGTCAAGTCCATTGAAAACAGTGTCAATAACATCACGGTCAATGAATCCATTGCCGCCCTGCTGGCCATCTCCAGCTTGAAGGAGAGCCAGCAGACCTATGATCATTGCGTCGATGTGGGTGTGATCTTTCAATCGGTCTATCTGAAGATACAGACCAAGCGTAGGAAAAAAAGTGTTTTCAGCAAAAAAAATCAGGCCATGCTGGGTGGTTTTCTTCATGATTTCGGAAAATCCGTCGTCCCCCATGAAATCCTGGACAGCAAAAAGAAATTCGACAAGAACAGCCGCCCCATGCAGATTCTTCGCTCGCATCCCATTCACGGTGCCCGGCAATTGACAGTTCTGAACCTGCCAAAGGCCATTGTGGAAATGGCAGGTTATCACCACGTGAAGATGGATGGCGATATGCTCTCCAGCTATCCCCAGGATGTCAGTTTCAAGAATATCAGCTTTGAGGTCCGACTGCTGTCTATTATCGATATATACCAGGCACTCGTCGGAACACGAAGCTATCAGAGATCCTGGTCACCACCGGCAACCATGCGTTACCTGGAGGCACTGGCCGGTGTGGAGATCGATCAATACGCATTCGATCTCTTTATCCGGGAGATGGGGGTGTATCCGAAGGGATCGCTGGTGGAACTCAGTGATGGCAGTCTGGGATTTGTGATGAATGTTCCCCAGGGAGACAAGGACATCAACCGGCCCATCATTGCAATCGTGCGCAACAACAAGGGGGAGGACATTACGCACCACCACCTGCTGGATCTGGCAGTGGAAAAGGATATTTCCATTGCACAGGATATCGACAGAAAAGATGCGTTCGGCGAAAAGACCGTGGATATTTTTACCAGTATTACCGTTTCGTAGTCCTCTTGCGCGACCTCCTCTACCGAAACGGGGTGAACACACTGGCCGCTCTGATCCTGTTGCGTTCCGTTTCTACCGGTTTGAAAATCTGCAACCGTGCCATCAAATGATCGCCTGACCGTCACGCGTACTGCAACACGACTGATTCTGCTTGCAGACAGCCATTCCAAACCCAATCCTGTTTCCAAAAAGTGAACGAAGCAATCCTCTTTATTGCTGTAATCCCGATTACAGGCGGCTTTCTGGCTCACCACCACCAAAGCGAAACCGATTTCCATCGGGATTTGATTCAAACTGAAGCGTAACATCTGAACTTATGTGCAATCTCAGAACTTTTAGAATGCGTTCAACCCGTTCATGCCGGTTTGAGCAGCGAATAAGGGGTTAAGGGGCCGTATATGGTAGAAACCATCAGAAAATACAGAATTCTGGTTGTGGACGACAATCTTAAAAACATTCAACTCCTGAGAGCGATTCTGGAAGCAGAGGGGTATGACATCAGTATTGCCCAGGACGGCGTTCAGACTCTGGAAATAGTCCGGATCATGCCGCCGGATCTGGTGTTATTGGATATTATGATGCCTGAGATGGACGGTTATGAAACCTGCAAGAGGCTGAAATCGAATGCGACAACAGCCAGAATCCCGGTCATTTTTGTCAGTGCGCTGGCGGAAATGAAAAACGAACAGTATGGGTTTGAAATCGGATGTGTCGATTATATTACCAAGCCGATATCCGCACCCATCGTCCGGGCCCGGGTAAAAACGCATCTTTTCCTTTACGATCAGCAACTGGCGACTGAAAAAATCGTCATAGAACGGACCCTGGCGCTTGAAAAAAGCCAGAATGCCGCCATTTACATGCTCGGCGATGCCGGTCATTATAATGATACGAACACCGGCGTTCACATCTGGCGAATGGCAGCTTACTCTGCAGCGATTGCCAAAGCGTCCGGCTGGAATGTGGATCAGGCAGCCATGCTTGAACTGGCCGCCCCCATGCATGATACCGGTAAAATTGGTATTCCGGATCATATCCTGAAAAAACCGGAAAAGCTGGATCCGGAAGAATGGGAAATTATGAAAACCCATTCCAGAATTGGATTTAACATCCTCTCAAGAAGCGACACCCCTCTTTTTCAGATGGCCGCAGAAATCGCGCTCTCACATCACGAAAAATGGGACGGTTCTGGATACCCGCAAGGAATGAAAGGGGAAAAAATTGCTGAATGCGCTCGTATTGTGGCCGTTGCCGACGTATACGACGCACTGACAACGAAACGACCCTACAAGGAAGTATGGCCGGTCCCAACAGCGCTGGAAGAGATGCGGAACAAGTCCGGTCATCATCTCGATCCCCATTTTGTCGATTGTCTGTTGAACGTTCAGGATGAGATCCGGCAGATCAAAGAACGACTGGATCAAACCGAAAGCCAGCATCCAACATCCTGATTCATCTGGATGGTTACCAGCCAGGCTGACCGGAGACTGGACTTGGGAAGACCTGTGGTCGCAGCGCAAAGTCCAGGTGGGGATGTCTATATCTCGATGATGAATTCGGTTCCTTTTCCAACTTCTGACTCAACGGATATGTTGAATCCGTGAGCATCAACGATCTTCTTACAGATACCCAGACCCAGACCCGTACCGCTCTCGCCAGCCGTTCCCTTCGAGTGTTTTGTACTGTAATTGCTGAATATCTCATTTTTAATGGCATCGGTCATACCGATTCCCGAATCTTTGATACGGATGCTGATCTGCTGATCTTTTTCAGCACCACTGACATGTATCATACCACCGGGCTGGGTGAATTTAATCGCATTTCCGAGGAGATTGTACATGACGTTTCTGAAAAGAGACTCATCGACCTCAATGGTTATCCTGTCATCAACCGTGGCCTCAAGCTCGATGTTTTTCGCAGCGGCTTTTGCTTCAAATGCGTTCAAAGAGTGATCCACCAGCTCCGACAGGTTGATCTGCACCAGCTCCAGTTTAATATTGCCGAGTTCCAGATTGATCCAGCTGTAGACCTTGTCATTATAGTTCAGCAGGTTCTCGATTTCATTGTAGATAATCCGAAGGTACCGGATGTGTTTTTCCGAATTGCAGTCTATAAACTCATCGTCATCCAGCAGCAGATTAAAAAACCCAAGTGCTGTCGAAACAGGGGATCTTAAATCGTGAGAGACAATCATGACAAACTGATCTTTGAGATCAACCAGTTTTTGCAGCGCCTCTTCCTCCTTGACGACCCGCTCGTAGTCCAGACTTTTTTCCCTGGCCTTCTGAATGATGGCCTGTTTTTCACTGACATCAATATCTTTGGGTTCAATAACAATCAGACGGGTTTGATCCAGTTTTAGCGCGTATGCCTCCAGGTAGTAATCTTTCCCCCACGTATCGGTTTCAGTCCAGAGCGAGGATTTTAATTTCCCCTCCTGATCGCTCTGCCAGAATTCCATCGCCTCGACCAGAAAACTTTCCAGATAGGCAAAATGAGAGGCCAGATCAATGGCATCCTTCTTAAAACCGAGCATGGCTAGAAAGCGGGTGACCCATTCAGGGGGAGAGTTGAGTAACGCAAATTTATTCGGCCCGATGTACCTGAAAACGGCATAGTCAAAACTTGATAATATCTGGAATCCGGTTTCTTTTTTTCTGGAATGAAGCTGTTGTTTTTGAAGTTCCAATTCGTTGCTTTTTTGTACGATCTTCTGCAGCTCCCTGGCCGCTTCACCCTTTTCCACAATCACGATCCAGAGATCATCTTCGTCCCCATGAATCATATGCGCATCCAGATAGACACCGGGGAGGGTTTCGATATTGGGAAGGATGACATCCACGGATGATTGGGAGATGGCTTGATCCAGAAACGGGGCGATGGATTCAAGGAGTTTTCCCTTTCCCAGATCACTGATCCCCATCTGGTCAGGGGATTCAATCCCGTTCATCTGGAAATCGCTCAACACCCTTTTATCCTCTGATTTAAGAATAATGGCCGCCTTGCTCAGGATCTCCTTTTCTTTCAGGTAGTCCAGTAACCGGATGGGTAATTTCATTTGGAATCCAATAGTTTCGTCGTAAGATTCAAAAATGCCTGCTCAACCCCTTCACCTGTTTTTGCGCTGGTGCGAATCACTTCCCAGCCTTTTTGCTGTAGCTCTTCAATCTGATAATCCTCTATTGCCCAGTCGTCAACCAGATCAGATTTATTGATGAGAACGATAAATGGCTTATGGCCAATCTTGTCTACTGTAAAAGCGTGTATGGATTGACCAACCTCCAGCGTATTGCTGCGGGTGCCATCAATGACGATAAAATATCCGGCAGCGCCGATCAGGTAGGATGCCTGGATATGCTGGTATTCATCTTCTCCGTGAATATCCCACAACATCAGGTTGACCTCCTGTCCATCAATGGTTACCGTTTTTTTATCGATTTTCACCCCAATGGTGGTATGATACTTTTCTGAGAATATACTGCTGACATACTGCTGAACCAGACTCGTTTTTCCAACAGCAAAGGATCCCAGCATACAGATTTTTTTCTTTATCATTTTGCTCCAATATTATTGATCGAGGATCGTCACATTAATCGTGGCACGACGTTTCGACTGCGGATCCGGGGCCCTGGTGTCTCTTTCTTCGACGAAGGCCTGTGTTTCAATCAGATCCTGTTGGATGCCTTCTCTCAACAGGATACTGGCAACGGCCTGTGCCCTTAAACCGGCAAACTGTTCATTTAACTCCCTTTTCCCACCTGCATCCGCGTAACCTTTGACCTGAATAACCACCTTCTTCTGCAGTTGCACACAATCTTTTATCAACTGGTTCATTTTACGGGATATATTCTGGACAGATTGGGATTGCTCGGCGGTGAGCACCGCACTCGCCACAGGAAAATAAAAAATCGCACCGTTGATTTCGCCTGTCAATGTTGCGACTCTTTTTAAGAGGTCGATTTGCGCCGCATCCGTCACCTTCAGGTCTGTGGTGTTCAAGCTGGTAATTTCCCCGATTTCCCTGATGGCCGCCTCAGCGCCAGCGACCCATTTCAGGTCGGCAGACCCTGCAGCGACCAGCGTGGCGCCTTCCAGGGTAAGGGTGACGGTTTCCGGGGGTTTGGTCATCTGGATCGCCCGCCTGAGAATAACCTGCGGATCCGTAAAACGGATGATCTTCCAGTCCGCCATCACCATCTGTGAGGTTAACTGAAACTCGTCCATTAAACCAGCGGGATTGATTGAATCAATGGTTCGTAAGCCATTGATGGCGAACTTGCCCTCTTTTCGGCCCTCTTTCAGAACGATAATTCCGGGTTGAGACTCCAGTTTTTCCACGTAACCCGACCAGCGCCTGCTTTCAAGGAAACGAGTGGTTCCAAAGAAGCCACCGACGAGGATTAGAATGGCGATGATGATCCACTTGCTTCTGGATGATTTTGGCCCATCCTGCTTCAGTTGTTCCTGAAAACAGTATTTCAGATATTGGGGATTTGTTTCAAAAACCATCGTATCGCCATCAAATTCAGACAGATCCTTCGCAAAATCGATATGAATCTTCTCCAGAGCCTTTATAAATCGATCTCTCACGCTGAGCGGGGCATTCCCGAAGATGACACCTGCCAGAATCGCTTTGGGGCCCTGTTCAATCCAGATGGTGTTTTCTCCGACCTCAATGGTTGACAGTTCCTCATTTTTTTCAACGCTGAAGGAGTCCTGTACAAAATCCTGGATGGCCTTTAACATGGCTGAAACCATGTCAGCGTCCTTTGATGCGATATTCGGCGCCTCGGCTTCCACCAGCAACAGCCCGGTTTCCTTGTGTATGAGAAAAACCTGTTTGACCTGGTAGGCCAGGGTATGCTGGGCGACAATATCAAGGAACGGTTTGCCGGTGGTTAAGGATTGAATTCTCCATTTGATCGCCGATACGGATAGCGTCTTATTCAGGTTGTTGTTCAGGGTCTGATTGATCTGTTTAAACGCGGCAGCGACCGCTTTTCGGATAGCCGGCCCGATAATGGGATACAATCCCTCAGATAAGGGCTTGATATCCAACTGACTGCTGTTTTGGACCGCCTTTTCAATCAGGGGGGTCAGTGATTCCGCCAGGGACTCGGTCAGCTCCTTGCTTCTTTCACGTCCCATATTGATCGAATTGGGCAGACACATGTGCAGTCCTTCAGACAAAGGATTGGGGTCGGAAATGGCACTCTGCTGGATGGCTTTTTCGATGATGGGCTGCAGGGCATTGATCAGGGATTGGTTCAGGTCCTTATTCTTCTGTGTGATCAGGCGGATCGCGTCCGGGAGACTTTTTGCGATTTTTTTGACCAGGATTTCAGGGTTTTCCAGAAATTCGGTCAGTTTTTCGATTTCAACCTTTTCATTTCCGACAAACAGACTCCGCAGTTCATCCCAGTCTCTGTCTTCAGGATCGTCAATACCCTCAGCATATGAATCGTTTCTGCTCATCTAGAATAGTACCCGTTGGGTGATGTTGTAACTATGGGTCACTGCCTCAATCCTTTTTCCTGGACCGTGACTCTCTGCGGATCGGACTGTCCTGCTGAAAAACGGAACCATCCCTTTTGGGGAGCGCTGCCAGATGCCACACATAATCAGCGCTGTTCCTGAATGGTCCTTGACTTCAATATATCGGTAGTGAATTGAATTAGCAATGTTTTTTATTTCCCCTGGGACTGCTGCAACGTATCAAAATCTCTTTCCAGCTTACGCATGGCAGTTGCGATCTTATCCAGTGCGTCTTTTTGTTTTTGCTGGATCTCCCGGGTGGATGTCTGGTTCATCAGGGCTAATTCCTGCTTAAACAGACCGGTCAGCCTGTCCTCCAGTTTCCGGTGATCGACGGCTATCTTACTGACCACTTTTGATATATCCGCTGCGATGGCTCTTTTCAGAATTGTCAGCCCTGCGTCTCCCTTCATGTTGAATTGACTGACTTCCCTATTCAAAATCGCGATTTCCTTCGATATCCGGGTCTCTATTTTCGACAATTCGGCCGTCAGAACGGTTACCTTCTGGGACAATTCCACCCGTTCTTTTTTATCCTGGTCGATGCGGCCCTTTACATCCAGCATTTCAGAATCCACATATTCTTTCAGATCTTTGATCTGCCGATTCATATCAGAAAATCCCAAATTCAGATGGGCTTCCAGATCGGCCATTCGCTTTTCACTGTTCTGAAAAAACTGCTTCAGAATGATTTCCCTGACTTTGTCGAGTTTACTGGTCACTTTATGATAGGATTGATTTTCTGATGATAGGGGTAATATATGGGTTCTTCAGCCACACACGATGCTAAAAGCCCAAAAATTAATGCCAGAATAGTACCATTCCCTGATCATGCCATCTGCCTCTTGATCAACCGGGGCCATGACAAGGGGGATGAAGCCCTTCCTGTTGTTCACACAGCCCGGAAAAAACACCGACAGCAGCTTTGATTCTTTGATGGATACGCTGGTTCTGTCAATCCCGGGCCGGTGTCAGATCAGGGCTAATTTGTTCTATTTCCGTAAGTCCTGTTATGATTGGCTTCGGGGTGAAAATCTGATGACCTGCTGAGAATCCAGCTTTCAGAGAAGGCGTCATCCCCGCGAAGGCGGGGATCCAGGTGTATTTTCCTGTTTACACATCGGGACTACCGCCTCTGCGGGAATGAAATTGCAGGCCAGAACAAATTAACCCCGGTTTCAGACATGCTGAAATAGTTGATGAAATAGTAGGAAATTGGACAATCGAAGTCAAGCAGCGTCAGGCAGATTGGCAGCGCACTGAAAGGGCTTGGTGGCAGGATAAATAGAGGATCCCGGGTTTAAAAATGCGAAATCAAGACAGACCCTTTCTACCTGATTTTGTTTTAAAACGACCGGTGTCGAAAAGCGGGGGTGGTTTTTGCCAGGCCAGCAACGGGCAGAATATCTGCCCGTTGCAACGTCAATCTACACGTTTTCGAACTGGCCCATCGTATTGTCCTTACCGGCAGCTTTCAGTGCGGCTTCACCGGAGAAGTACTCCTTATGATCATCCCCCATATCAGAACCAGCCATGTTCTGGTGCTTTACACAGGCGATCCCCTCACGGATTTCCTTGCGCTGTACCTGTTTGACATAACCCAGCATGCCCTGGTCCGCGAAGTACTCTCTCGCCAGGTTATCCGTTGACAAAGCAGCCGTGTGATAAGTCGGCAGCGTAATCAGATGCTGGAAAATCCCTGCTTCTCGGGAACCGTCCATCTGGAAGGTACGGATCTTTTCATCGGCAACGACGGACAGTTCAGAATCGTCGTAATCCGCACTCATCAGTCTATCCCGATTGTATGCAGACACGTCTTTGCCTTCTGCTACCCAGGCATCATAGACCTGCTGACGGAAGTTCAGGGTCCAGTTGAATGAAGGCGAATTGTTGTATACCAGCTTGGCATGGGGAACCACTTTTCGTATTTCCCTGACCATACCCCCGATGACACGAACATCTGGTGTATTCGTCTCAATCCAAAGCAGATCCGCACCGGCCTGCAATGAAGCGATACAATCCAGGACGACACGATCCTTGCCGGTCCCGGGCCTGAATTGGAAGAGGTTGCTGGGCAGCCGCTTCGGACGAACCAGTTTGCCGCCCTGGTTGATCACCACATCCCCGTTTTTCAGATCCGCCGGGGCTACTTCTTCGACATCCAGGAAAGCGTTGTACCGGTCACCCAGATCACCCGGCTCCTTGGTAACGGCGATCTGCTTTGTCAGTCCGGCACCCAGAGAGTCTGTGCGGGCAACAATTACCCCATTCTCAATACCCAGTTCCATGAAAGCGTACCGTACCGCGCGGAGCTTGGCGTGAAAGTCGGCATGAGGAACCGTCACTTTACCGTCCTGGTGCCCGCACTGTTTTTCGTCGGAAACCTGGTTTTCAATCTGAATACAGCAGGCCCCGGCTTTGATCATTTTTCTGGCCAGCAGATAGGTCGCCTCTTCATTCCCGAAACCGGCATCAATGTCCGCAATAATTGGCACCACGTGGGTTACGAAACCGTCGATTTTTGCCTGAATGGCAGCAACGTCTCCGCCACTCGCCCTTGCCGTGTCCAGTTCTCGGAACAGACCTCCCAGTTCCCGTGCGTCAGCTTGAATTAAAAAGTCGTAAATCTCTTCGATCAAGTCAGGCACCGCCGTTTTTTCATGCATGGATTGGTCAGGCAAGGGGCCGAACTTTGACCGCATGGCCGCCACCATCCAGCCTGAAAGATAGATATAGCGGCGATCCGTGCTCTTAAAGTGTTTCTTGATAGAAATCATCTTCTGCTGGGCGATGAATCCATGCCAGCAACCCAGGGATTGCGTATACTGAGAGTTGTCAGCATCGTAACGGGCCATATCGGCACGCATGATATCCGCTGTATACCGGGCGATATCCAGGCCGGTTTTGAATCTATTCTGAGCACGCATCCGTGCCACCGATTCCGGGCTGATATCCCAACTTTCATTTTTCGATATTATGCCTGAGACTGATTCGATATCTTTATTATAATTAGACATTTTGAAGACTCCTCAAAAGATTAATTAGGCTGATCAGTGTTCCCAAAGGTTTAAGATCTATCAAAAATAGTGAGGTGAAAGGAAAAAGCGCCACCTGGAGAGACACTGTGATTATCCGATCCGCGGCTTTGGTTATTCGCCAAAAATCTGCGATCGACAAGCCGTCAACTCGATTGGCAATCACTCAGAGGTGTTAACCAGGGATTGCCTGCCTATTTGTCCTGGCAAACACATCTGATGAGTTCATTTAGTATTATGATTTATCATGTCTGTCAACATCCCAAATTGTTCCGCTTATGGTTCCTGTTTTTGAATATTTTATTGATATAAAATGATTATTAGAAATATGCCCGAAAACTGAAAATAAAAATATTTCACAGGCCGTCTCAATTTGGCCTCATTTTCAAAAAGGATAAGCCACAGTACCAGGGAAACCGGAGATTGATGATGGCAAATCGACGAAGGGGACCCGCCATTATGTTGAAGCGTTTGGCAGACAACGCTCATAGGCGATTGGCAGACCGAAATGCTGGTCAAGGGGGTCATTGCCGTCACCGCAGCCCAGCATGACAAGGAAATCACCGTTGTACCCGAAGGCCCTGATGTGATTCCGTTATTTGCGCAGACTGGGTCAAGGCAAAAAATAAGGTGTTCAGCCAGACTGAGGGGAGCAAACGGCTGTTCAAGGGGGACACGCGGCGAGACTGACCTGTCAGCAAGGTGACGATCGGGGCCTGTCTGGAAATAACGCCCATGGGATGGCGTCTTTTCCAGACAGTACCCGGTACAAAACCATGACAGCAGATGCTTATGGGGCTAGCTGAGAATTTGATTCAACGCATCCGTAAACCGTTTGATATTTTCCAGGCGGGCCGTATGCCCCATGACACCGATTCTCCAGATTTTGCCGGCCAGTGGCCCCAGTCCGGATCCGATTTCAATTCGGTAATCGTCTAACAGCTTCTGACGAACCTTGGCTTCGTCGACGCCAGCCGGTATCTTCACTGAGTTAAGCATGGGCAGGCGGAATTCGGGTTCGACGAGCATCTCCAATCCACTTGATTCCAGAGAAGCCACCAGGGCCAGATGACATTCCCGGTGCCGTGCGAAAACATTCTCCAACCCTTCGGTCAAAATATTGAACAAAGACTGGTACAATCCATAAAGCATGTTGATGGGCGCCGTATGGTGATAGGCGCGCTTGCTGCCTTCCCAGTAATTAACGATCATGGTCAGATCCAGGTACCAGTTGGGTACTTTTGTCTTCCGCTGCAACGTTTTCTGAACCGCCTTTTCAGAAAACGTCAACGGCGCCAGTCCGGGAGGACAGGACAGACACTTCTGGGTACCGCTGTAGATGGCGTCAGCCTGCCACAGGTCCGCTTCTACTGGAATCCCGCCCAGACTGGTGACCGTATCCACCAGAAAGAGCGCATCATTGTCTTTCAGCAGGTCTGCCACCTCTCCGACCGGGTTGCGAACCCCCGTTGAGGTTTCGGCATGGACAATGGCAACCAGCTTGTAACGCTTCTTTGCCAGTTGTTTTTTGACCTGATCGGGATCGACGGGTTTGCCCCATTCGAATTCAAGTGCATCCACCCTGGCCCCCAGGCGGGAGGCCACATCCTGCATTCGTTTACCGAAAACACCGTTTATCAGAATGAGGACATCATCACCGGTTTCAACAAGATTGACAAAACTGGTTTCCATGCCTGCGGAACCGGTGCCTGATATCGGAATCGTCAACCGATTCCGGGTCCTTAAAATCTGCTGCAGAAACGTTTTAATCCCATCCATGATTTCAATGAATTTGGGATCCAGGTGTCCGATGGTGGGTCTTGCAAGCGCCTGATATACCTCCGTGAATACGGAAGAAGGCCCGGGCCCCATCAAGAGTGTTTCTCTGACTGATTCAAGTTGATTGTCCATTATTTAACTCCATTATTTTTCATCACTTTTTTGACATATGAAGCACAGATACTGGAATGAATTCGGGCCAGACTTCTGGCCTTTTCGATGTCCTGATCAATGATGGCGTCCAGGATGGGACAATGCCTTTCCAGTGCCTCTTTCCTGTCTTCAATGCTTCTTGCATATTGCAGCAGAAAAAAACTGATCTGCTGGTTGAGAACCTGGTACATGGCCAGAAAAAACTGGTTATCCGCCACTTCCGCCAGGGCCAGATGAAACTGATAATCCCGCTCCGCATACGCCTCGGGATTGACGATAAACTCATCTTCAAACTTCATTAAACTTTCAAGCCATTTTATCTGCTTGGGTGTTCTTTTTTCGGCCGCCTTAGCGGCGATCTCCGATTCGATCAGACTCCGGGCTTCTTCCAGATCCTGCATACGATCAAGATTGCGGGAAGGAAACATCGGTATCAGAACATTGTCAAGAGCCTCGACACTGATTTTGCTTTTTACAAAGGCCCCTTTTCCATGAAAAACCTGTATGATGCCAAGGGCGGATAACCTTGCCAAAGCCTCGCGCAGGGTCAGTCGACTCACCTTGTAGTCCAGAAGCATGGATTGTTCACTGGGTAAGCGATCCCCCGGTTCAAATTCCCCAAGATGGATTCGATTCTTCAAACTCTCAACAATCGCCTCAGCGGCTGTTACTTTATGAATTGGTATTGCCATAATTCCCTTTGTCAAAAATACTGCCTAGTTGAAAAATGTTTTCCTGATATCCCTATCCAAACAGATCCCGAAAACGGTGACCAACCATTTCATCATATGGTTGTTTATTTTGCCGTTGATTCCATGGTAGACATCTTTCGAGATGTTCAACTGAGTTTAGTGTCAACATATAAATCTCATCAGATATGTTTGTCAAGAAAGGATGAGCTTCCGCCCCGTGCGATAAAATTTATTATTTCATTATTACAGTATTTTGGAATGTTATTCCCCATTTCTCCCTTTCGCTGGCGCCAAGTCCAGGAAGCGATCTCTTCTCTGCCAGATTTCCCGGTTTTCACCCAGCCGTCCTTTTATCGCATCCCATGATCTTTGAATGAGGGCAGCGGGTTCTCCATGATACACCTGTCTGGCTCTTTTTTGCTAATTCAATCCGACCACTCTCCGGAGGGAGATTTTTTCGGGAAGACCTTAACATTCAATCGACCTCTCAACCGAACAGCAATTCGGTATCCCCTTGACGCAACCGTTGACAAATGATCTTTAACGAACTGCAGAAACCTAACCGGGTATTACTGAAGACAAATACACTGACTGATAATGAAGACATTGAAAGACAGGTGCTGCCATTTTTTTGCAGAAAAACCTTTTTTAAGCTGAGTTTACAGGATGATACTTTTTATTTGCTATTATTACATTACATTATATTAAATTCGATCCTGTCACGAAGAATATTTATCCTGTTGACAGATATGTTTTATCATATTACTAAAGGAACTCATCAGATATGTTTTTTTTGGAAAGCGCTTATCGCTATCTTGACGAACAGCTCTGAGAATTTGCCATTGATTTAGACATTGTTTCATTGCATCAGGTTTCAGATTACTCGCGATCGATCACCTTTTCTAACGGAAAGGATCACGGTGGTGAGCATTTTCTTGGTCAGAATGAGTCTCTTAACCTAATTGGCATGGAGGTAACAGATGTCAGAAAAATCGAAGCAAGATCAGACCCAAAAACCCAATGTTTCCCGCCGGAAGTTATTGAAAACAGCCGCCGTCGTCGGCGCTGCTGCTGGAACACTCGGATTTCCTGCCGTACCGCGTCTTTCCGCCGCGACCGCAATTAAAATCAAGATGCAGACAGCCTGGGATGCCGGCACGCTTGGTTACGTGAAATTCCAGGAGTTTTGTACCCAGGTCGGTGAAATGACTGAAGGCAAACTTATTATTCAAGGTTTCCCGGCAGGGGCCATCGTGGGGACGTTTGAGATGTTTGACGCCGTCAAAGCGGGTGTTTTTGACGCTATGCACTGCTTTGAGGTCTACTGGCCGGGCAAGATTCCGGTTGCAACCTTCCTGTCCTCTTATCCCTTCGGCATGGACCGTCCGGATCAATGGGACACCTGGTATACGGCTTTGGGCGGTAAAGAGATCGCCAGAGAGGCCTATGCCGGGCACAACATGTACTGGCTGGGTCCGATTCAGCATGATGACAACCTGATCCACTCCAAGGTACCGATCCGGACCTTCGAGGAATTCAAAGGGAAAAAAATCCGTTATCCTGGTGGTATCATCGCCGATATTTATCGGGCTGCCGGTGTGGCAACGGTTCTCCTGCCGGGTGGTGAAGTGTATCCGGCCCTGGAAAAAGGGGTTATTGACGGTGCCGACTATGTGGGGGCCGCCATCAACTACAACCTTGGATTCGGTGAAGTCGCCAAGTACATCATCATGGGGCCACCGTCCACGCCCTGTCTCCATCAACCCGTCGACTTGATGGGAGTGGCCATCAATATGAAGACCTGGCAGAAAATTCCGCCACATCTGCAGTCTCTTCTTGATGCCGCCATCGTCAAGCACTCCAGGGACCAGTATACGGCGATTCAGGCTGCCGACATCATCGCTTTTGAAAAACTGCAGAAAGAGCAGGGTGTGGAGGTCATTCGTCTTAAAGAGTCTGACATTGACAAATTCCGGCGCTTTGCACCAGAGATGTGGGTCAAGTGGGCCAGTAAGTCACCGCTGGCGATGAAGGCGTTCAAATCCCAGCTGGAATTCATGAAATCCGTCAAGATGGGTTATGTGTCCGATGCGAATATGGTTGATCGCAACGGTAAAAAACTGGTTTTCTAGTTGGTATCCTTCTCGGGAAGGGGTTCCCGGATCCCTTCCCAATCCTCATTGTAGGCGAAGATATTCCAGGTCTGAAGCGAAAAAAGGCAATGGAATAGTTTCTCCTATGCACTCGATAATGAACCCTGTGCAGTGTGAGAATATTTCATGGAACTATTGAAAAAATTCATGACCGCCGTTGAGAAAACCAATATTTTTATTGGTAAGATGATGGTTGTGTTGACATTGGTAGCAGTTGCAGTGATCACATTTGAGGTTGTGATGCGCTATGTGTTCGGAAAACCGACGAACTGGGGTCATGAGCTGATGACCCTTTTATTTGCCATTCAGTATATGTTTGTGGCAGGGTACTGTCACTATCACCGCGCGCATGTGAGGGTGGATGTGTTTTATTCCACTCGTAAATTAAGAACAAAGGCTTTTCTGGATCTTTTCACCAGCATTTTTTACTTCCTGTTTAACGGCGTGCTGTTGTGGACCTGCTGGACCTTTTACTGGAGTTCTCAAACCATGCATGGGGGTGGCACCTTCCTCGGATTGACGATCCCGGGGGAACTGTCGCTGACCGACTGGGCTCCTCCCTACTATCCGGTTAAATTCATGATGCCGCTGGGCGCTTTGATGCTGCTGCTGCAAGGCATCGTCTGGTGGATTCGGGATTTGCACATAGCCATTACAGGGAGGGAAATGACATGAGTATTGAATGGATTACGATCCTGATGTTTGGATCCCTGTTTTTTCTGCTGGGACTGGGGTTGCCCGTCGCATTCGCCTGCGGGTCGGTGGGCGTGGTGTTTACCGCGCTCCTTCAGAGTCCGGAGGCCGTCAACCTGGTTTCGACAAGGATTTTCGGGTTGATGATGAATTATCTGCTGGCCGCCATTCCGCTGTTCATCTTCATGGCCTGCGTCCTGGAAAGATCAGGTATTATCGAAGAGCTCTACGAGTTGATGTACCAGTGGCTGGGAGCCATCAAGGGCGGGGTGGCATCGGCAACGGTCGTAGCCTGCACGATGCTGGCCGCCATGGTGGGTGTGATCGGCGCCAGCGAAGTGACCATGGGCGTGATCGCACTGCCACAGATGCTCAACCGGAAATATGACAAGTTTATCGCCTGTGGCTCGATCCTTGCGGGCGGGACGCTGGGAATCCTGATTCCCCCCAGCGTCATGCTGATTATATATGGCCTGGTGGACAACAGTTCCATCGGCCGGCTTTATGCCGGAGCCATTATGCCCGGGTTGATGCTCTCGACCTTGTTCATCCTCTATATTACGACGCGTTGTTATATCAATCCCACCCTGGGTCCCCCGGTTCCACCGGAAGAGCGCCTGCCTTTGAGGGCCAGGCTGAAACTCCTGGCACGGCTCGTTGCGCCGGGTATTCTTGTTTTCCTGGTGCTGGGAACCATATTTACCGGGATTGCGGCGCCGACCGAAGCCGCCGGTGTCGGTGCAGCCGGTGCCATCCTGCTGACCGCGCTGCAGGGAAAACTGAAATGGAAAGGAGTCATAGAGGCGGCTGAAAACACGCTGAAATCATCCGCCATGGTCATGTGGACCATTTTTGGCGCCAACATCTTTGTTGGGCTCTATATCATGGTGGGTGGCGGTGAATTCGTGACCCAGATGCTCCTGGGATCCGGTCTGGGAAAATGGGGCGTTATTATCATCATGCAGCTGATTCTGATTTTCCTGGGATGTTTCATTGACTGGGTCGGAATCATCATGTTGTGTGTTCCCATTTTTGGTCCTATCGTCAGACATCTGGGATTTGATCCGGTCTGGTTTGGCGTCTTGTTTGCCACCAACCTGCAGATCTCCTTTCTTTCACCGCCTTTCGGTTATGCGCTCTTTTACTTGAAAGGGGTGGCGCCACCCGATATCTCCACAACGGATATCTGGCGATCTTCGGCGCCATTCATTGTCCTGCAGGTTGTTGGGGTGGTTCTGGTCATGGTCTTTCCGGAAATCATTCTCTGGCTGCCCAGCCTCCTGTACTGACGATCTTCATTTTGTCTGCGTTGAGCAGTGACGACAGGCGGCCTGCTCAGCGCGGGACGCCTGGATGCGTGTTAAAAAAGTGGAACCATGAAAAAAATCGTGTTTGCTGGAAAAAGCTTCCTTTATCAAGCCCCCATTATTTTTGTGGGGGTGTTTTATGTGGCCTTGGTCGTGTGGACCGTTTTCTGTATTGGCATGATCGGGTCAAAGACCCTCAACGCCGGATGGCCCATGCTGCAGCTGCTCATGATCGCCTTTGTGCTGGGCTATACCTGGTTTTTTTCACTGGGAATTTCGTACCGGATTCATGTGAATGACAAGGGGATGCTTGAATTAACCAGCTTCAGGCGGGTACTGAAACTCGATACCAATGCCATTTCAGTGGTAGAAGGCCCGCGGTTGGCTATTTTGCCTTACAGCTTTATCCGTTTTCGCATGGAACGCGAAAAAGCCTATCTGTTCTGCTGTATCACTGACGTTGAACTGCGGCACGTACTGAAGAAGATCCGGGTAACCAACCATGAAATAAAGTTCAAAGGCGTGTGAACATCCTGTCATACCCTGCAGAGAGCCATCACCATCACCACCTGATTGGAGCGTGAAGATCAGGTCACTCTTTCAAAGGTTAATGAGGTCGAATTAAGCAACCAGTCCTGGATACCTGAATTGAGGAGAAATAATATGTTTGTACTCTGGCCGAATACCGTTCTTATTATCTGTCTCGCCCTTGTGGGCGGAATGGTTGGTTTTATTATCTATGGATTGATAAAGGGGTTTGAGAACACCTTTAAGAACGAATAACCAAAAACCGTATTCAGTGGACCGGCGCCCGCGGACCTGCTGCCATTTTGCCCTGCGGGCACTGTGCCCCGGCTTTCGAAGAAGACGGTCTTGACCGATGACCCGTCACGACCGCCCCCTTTTGCATGAAACGGCATGGAAGCTCAGCCTTCGGTGAGGCCTGAGGAAAGCTCAGCGACTACACTGAACCCGGGGCTGGTGTAGCACGAACAAAAGGTGCCCCGGTGATCCGGTGGTTTGCCGGTCATGGTGAATCGTACCAGCAGGTCTTGACACACAGCACGTCGGTTCTGACGATCCTGAATGATATCAGACAGAATTAAAGCGTGCACAGGGAATCATCGTACCCAGGACACTGCCTCTCAATTGAAGACCCTCTTTCCAAGGTAAAAAAAATG
>JAHJRI010000173.1 GCA_018830885.1 bacterium
GAATCTCCTCGACCAGCTCCTGCCAGGCCTGGTCCAGATCCCCGGCTGATTTTACCGAGGAGAAATCTGCCGCTGCCAGATGGTGTCGCATTTCATCCCGGTGGGCAATTTTTTCTGCCAGGCTCTCCAGTTGTGCCGGAATACCCTGCAGTTTCTGGACCCGTTCTTCCAGCTGCCTGAATTCTTCACAGGTCTGGCGGGCCAGTTCTCCTGCGGTTTCAGGCTGTATGTCGGTTCCTGATATCTTCTGCAGCAGTTCCAGGTAGCGGCTGCGGTGCTGCCGGGTCAGGTTGGTTTCCTGCCATTCCCGGTAGGCTGCCTGATGGGCTGCCTTTGCTGCTGTCAGCTGTTGTTCCGCCTGGTCCGTCCAGGCCTCAATCGTATCCGGTTCGATCTCATCGTTTTTGAGGAGGGATCGGGTTTCCGCCAGTTGTTTTCTGGCCTGCTGGTACAGCCCCACCTGCCTGGAAAGGGTTTCCCAGGCCTCTCCCGCATTCGACAGTTTTTTGGCCAATTCCAGCTGGCGGTTCGTTAATTCCTGATTCTGCTGCCGGTGATCCTTCTCCTGCTGTTTCAGTAACCAGAACCGTTCCTGCTCGATCCGGGCGACCTGCTGCTGTTTTTCCCGCTCCGCCTGTTTGATGCTGATCTCCTGGGCAATGCTGCGGGCGGAATGGGCGGTGGTCAGTTCTTCCCTGGCGGCTTCCAGGGCGGTGATGGCGCTGCGGTAGATATCCTCCTGTCGGTACATCTCGCTGCGGGTGTCGATAATCGTCGTGGAGAGGCTGTCCCAGCGTGCCCGGTGGGTGCGTCGTTCCTGTCGGATTTCCAGGGTTTTCTGCAGGATCTGCTCTGCCGACAACCGGTTGGCGGAGAAGGCCGCTGAAAACATCTCCAGACCGGTCTGGTAAATCCCCTGGATAACGCCACGCACCGACTGATACCGCTGGATGGTTGCCCGGGTGCGGCGGCAGGCGAGCAGGTTCTGCTCCATGTCCTGGATGCTGGAAACCAGGGTATTGTCCTGGGGCAGCAGGTAATCCCGCAGGCTGGACTGCAGGGAGCGGGACAACCCGCCGTAAAGACTGGTGTGCAGCAGCTGGTTGTACTGCTTGCGCTCCTCGTTTTCCGCCAGCCGGACGGGTGTGATGCCGGCATCGAACAGAAAGCGGAAATAGTCCTTGGCATGACGGAAATGGATCAGCTCGCCGCCATATTTGGCCGCATTCTCGCCGATCTCGGCCAGTTCCGGAATTTCCTGCTGGTTCGTGTCCGCATGCTGAATCAGCAGGATCCGCTCCAGGTCGGTCTCGGGATCGAGGTTGCGAATGGCGAAATGCTTCAGGTGGACCTGGGGATAGGTTTTCTTGAGCAGCTGCACGCCTACCAGGTGCCGGTCGCCATCGGCGGTGACGATATCGAGCAGGCTGAAGACCGGATCGCCCTGTCCCAGGCGTCCGTAGAGCCCTTTATCCTCGTTTTTTCGTGCACTGACCGTGGAGACGTTCTGGAAATTGAGAAAATTCAGGTCCGGCATGAGGCAGGTGTAGGCCGCGATCATGATGGTGGTCTTACCGGTCCCGTTGGCGCCTTCCAGGATGGTCATGCCCGGATCGAGCTCGAAAGGCTGAAAAAACATGCCCTTCCAGTTGATCAGGATCACAGATCGGATGCGGCTCTTGTTATTCATCGTCTTCCTCGGAATCTTCAGCGGTATCGTCAATAAACGGATCCTCTCCCCGGACGATGCTCTCCAACGCCTTTTGTGGATCCTCCAGGTTGCGGACCGGGTCCATGAACCGGAAAATGGGTTTGCGGGGATAGATGCGGCTGAAATCAGGGTTGATGGTCACAAACCCCAGCCGCGCCAGCTCCCGCAGGGATTTCTTGATCGCCTGGTGAAAATTGGCGATATCGTGTTCTCCCACCATCTCCTTTTCCCGCTTCCGCTTGAGAAAGATACGGTTGATCTGGTTTTTGCCCAGCAGCAGCTCGATCTTCTCCAGCAGCTCCTGAAAATCGAAACTCCCCGAAGACTCGAGGTAGCGCGGATCCATCTTCATCAACGCCAGAAACTGGCTCACGATCATCGATTCGATCCCCAGGGTATAGGTCCGGATCAGTTTCGACACCGGTCGCAGGTAGTAATAACCCTCCGCCGCATAGACCAGTTCGCATCCGTAGAGGTCGTAGTAGATCGTCACCCAGTCCAGCGCCCGGGTGATAAAATCATACGCCTGGATCTCCTCCTCGTCACAATGCCACCCCGCCCGCAGCTTCACATCCACCTCCGGAAACAGCGGATCCATCATCAATTCATGCAGATCGTTATATTGGTTGTTCATGGTTTTTTAAATCTATAAAAATCAATAGGAAAAAATTCACCACAGAGGCACGAAGGTCACAGCGTTTTTGTTTGCAATGTGCACATAACGATTCAATTTAACACAGAAACACGAAGATTACAGAGTATTTTTTTCTTTGAGCGCATAGTAGTTTATTTCACCACAGAGGCACGAAGGTCACAGAGTTTTTTTTGCAGTATGCACATAACGATTCAATTTACCATTGAGACACTGAGAACACTGAGTTAAAAATCAGTCATTCAACAGTCTTCGGATTCCCTGTTTCATTACAGGGACATTGAAATTCATCAGGAGTCCAAATCTTTTCTTTGCCATTCGTAAATACGTCAAAAGTTGGGCTTCATGAATCTTTTCAAGCTGATTGACCGATTTCAATTCAACAATAACAAGTTGATCTACCAATAAGTCGATCCGAAAGCCAACATCCAGTTTCTTATCTTTATACAGGACCGGAAGCTCCAGTTGCCGTTCAACTTGAAGACCCTGTTCCAGCAATTCATAAGCCAGACATTCCTCATATACCGACTCCAACAATCCCGGACCGAGATGTCTGTGGACTTCGATCGCTGCGCCGATAATCTTTCCAGTTAACTCATTTTCTAAAAACATCTCCGTGTTCTCTGTGGCTCTGTGGTGAAAACAGTTTTTAATGCAATTCGATACGTCTGAATATTATTTGTCCAGCCCCACCTTCAAATTCTGGAGCTCCAGTGCGATATCTGCCAGGGGGCGATCCCATTTGGGGGTGGTTTCCGGTTTCTGGCCGCTCTCCTTGAGAATGAGATCGATGATGGTGCCGATGTGCGGATAGACGCTTTCCAGCGGGTATTGCTCAAGGTAGGGTGAAATGAGCTCAATCAGGTCGATGGATTCCTGGTTGTCCAGTCGCTGCTTGAGGTCGGCCATCATCCGGTCCAGGATGAGGTTTCCCTGCTCGTCGGCGTTTTCGGTGGCATCGGCATGATCCACCAGGGTGCGGGTGACCCGCGGTGTTTCAATGGCAAGGTTGATCTCCTTCAGGGTTTTGAACCGGTACGGCTTGATAATCCGGATAAACCACGGTTGCCGGGGATATGCCTGCAGCTGCTCGGTCAGCCTGCGGGAGAGCTCGCGATTGGGGTCGAAGCGGACGATGGACTGCAGAAAATCGTTCACGCGTCGGTAGTATTGCGACCACGAGGCGACCCGCTCCTTACCCCACTGCTCCAGTTGATCCAGGCGGTGAAAAATGGTGTCGATGGTGTCCAGCACCTTCAGCTGTCGATGATCGTCGGCCTGTTCGAAAATCTCGCTCAGCCCCTGCTTGATCGCGGTATTTTCGGAGAGGATGGTGCGATAGAGCTCCTGGAGGGTGTCGCTGGTGGTTGTCAGGAGCTGTTCGCAGGATTCCAGGGCCTCCAGCCAGTCTTTCTCCAGCAGCTGGCTGATCTGTGAGCGCACCGCGTTCTGCTCCAGGTCCAGTCCCCGCTGTCGTTTTTCGATGGCTTCCAGCAGCTCTCCCACAATGCACTCCAGCGGGATCTGCACCTTTTCGCTCCAGAAGGTTTCCGAACCGCTGGTTTCAAGGGATTTACGGATCTCGGACAGAAAAGCAATGATGCGCGAGGTGATGATCGTCAGGTTCTGGCGGGTGAGCTTCTCGGTCTCATGGAGAAATCTGACGATGGATTTTCCCAGCTGGGTCATATCATACAGCGGCCGCTGGCTGAGTCCGCCGCCGTCGATCCGCAGCAGGAGCTGATTTTTGTGCAGCCGCTCGGTGGCGCTGATCACCCGCTGGGAGATGGAGTCGGGGTTGCTGCGGGTGACGTCGGTCACGATCTGGTAGACCCGCTCCAGGTCGCTGGACTCCAGCGCGTAGATCTGCTGGATATCGAGATAGGTATGGATGCCGGCGATGAAAGCCATATCTTCGCGGCTGATGGTGATCTCCAGGCCGGAGTGATAGGCACGCGAGACGGCTTCGGGCACGCTGGTGGGCGCTTTGGAATCCGCCTGGCGCATCTAGTTTCCCCCCTCCGCTTTTTCGATCTTGGCCCAGGTATCGCGCAGGGTGACAGTGCGGTTGAAAACAAGCTTTTCCGGTCTGGAATCGACTGCGTCCACGCAGAAATAGCCCTGTCGTTCAAACTGAAACCGGCTCTCGGGAGCCGCGTCCCTTGCTGCGGGCTCCAGAAAACTGGATTCGAGCACCGTCATGGAGTCGGGGTTGAGATAGGTGGTGAAATCGGGACCCTCTTTCTCGGCGGTGGGTCGGGCCTTGGTGAAGAGCCGGTCGTAAAGGCGCACCTCCACCGGGATGGCCTGGGCAGCCGATACCCAGTGCAGGGTTCCCTTGACCTTGCGGGTGACGGTTTCGCTGCCGCTTTTGGTTTCGGGATCGTAGGTACAATGGATCTCCTTGATCTCGCCTGTGGCTTCATCCTTGACAATGGACTCGCACTTGATGATATAGGCATACCGCAACCGCACCTCTTTGCCCGGGCTCAGGCGAAAGAATTTTTTGGGGGGATCCTCCCGGAAATCCTCCTGCTCGATATATAGTTCCCGTGAGAATGGCATGTTGCGGGTTCCCATCCCGGGGTCGTTGGGATGATAGGCGGCTTCCAGCTCCTCGACCTGGTCTGCGGGATAGTTATCGATGATCAGCTTGACCGGATTGAGCACGCACATCACCCGGGGGGTCTGCCGGTCCAGCGCATCCCGCACGCAGGTTTCCAGCAGGCTCATTTCGATATAGTTTTCCTTTTTGGTAATCCCCACCCGTTCCGCAAAATCCCGGATTGCCTCAGGCGGATATCCCCGGCGTCGCATTCCCATCAGGGTCGGCAGGCGGGGGTCGTCCCAGCCACTGACCGTCTTCTTCTCAACCAGCTGATTGAGCATGCGTTTGCTGGTCACGGTGTAGTTCAGTGACAGTCGAGAGAATTCAATCTGCTGGGGGTGACACGGTGTCGGCAGGTTATCCAGCACCCAGTCGTACAGCGGCCGGTGATCCTCGAATTCCAGGGTACAGAGCGAATGGGTGATGCCCTCCAGGGCATCTGAAATACAGTGGGTGTAGTCGTACATGGGGTAGATGCACCACTTGTCACCGGTCCGGTAGTGGTGGGCCTTGAGAATCCGGTACAGCACCGGGTCCCGCATATTGATGTTCGGTGAGGCCATGTCGATCTTTGCCCGCAGCACATAGGTCCCCTCGTCGAACTCCCCGTTCCGCATCCGCTGAAAGAGATCCAGGTTTTCCTCGACCGGCCGGTCCCGGTCGGGGCTGTTTTTCCCGGGGGATGTCAGCGTGCCCCGGTATTCCCGGATTTCGTCGGCGGAGAGTCCGCAGACGTATGCCTTCCCGTCCTTTATCAACTGGATGGCGTAGTCATAGAGCTGATCAAAATAGTCGGACGCATAGGTCAGCCGCTCGCCCCAGTCGAAACCCAGCCAGCGGACGGAGGACTTGATCGACTCCATGTACTCTTCACTCTCCTTGCTGGGGTTGGTGTCGTCAAAGCGAAGAAAGCAGATGCCGTTTTCGTTCTCTTCCGCCATGCCGAAATTGAGACAGATGGATTTGGCATGTCCGATGTGAAGATACCCATTGGGTTCAGGTGGGAAGCGGGTCGCGACCCGGCCGCCGTGCTTGTTGCTCTTCAGGTCCTCGGCAATGATCACCCGGATAAAATGCATTGTTTTTTCCGGGCTCCCGGCTATCTGTTGATCGTTACTGGTTTTACTTGTATCACTCATGATTGTTTTTTTTTGGGGGGGGTCGGTTTGTTTAGCTATGCTCCTAATCTTACTCCTAATCTTACTCTTGCTCTTAATCCTAATCTTACTCCTAATCTTGCTCTTATTCCAGTCTACAGACACACCATGGGATTAAGATTAAGATTAAGACTATGGAACTGATTTATATTATACAATCACATTTTTCACCATGTGCAGGCATCTATCCTTGCCGAAGACATCCACCACCGAGGCCAGATCGGGACCCTCTTCCGCTAACGTGATGGCGATGCGCATCGGAATCCAGAGGTTCTTACCCTTGATCCCGGTCTCTTTCTGGACGCTTTTCATGACCTGACCGAAATTTTCCGCGTTCAGTGTCTCGATCTGTTCCAGCTGTGCCACGAAGCTTTTGTAAACCTGCTGGTAGGGGTCGCTCTTGACCTGGTTGATCAGGGTCTCGGACTGAAGTACGGGGTTGTTATGATAAAACAGATCCAGCCGGTTGGCAATATCTGGAAGCGTCACCAGGCTGTCCCGAACGATCTGGATGATTTTCTGCAGCTTTTCCGGAGTGGTCAGGTTTGTATATTCGGGCAGAAAGGGTTGCAGGAGGTCAAACAGTTCCTCCGCTGATTTCTGCTTGATATACTGCTGGTTCATCCAGTTCAGCTTGCTGGTATCGAAGACCGCACCGGATTTACCCACCCGCTCCAGCGAGAAGTTGGCGATCAGTTCGGCCATCGTATATATCTCCTGGTCGTCCTGGGTGTTCCAACCGAGCAACGCCACGAAATTGATCAGACATTCGGGTAAATACCCCTTGTTTCTGTAGTCCTCGGTGGCCACATCCCCCTGTCGTTTGCTGAGCTTGCTGCGGTCGGTGTTCAGCAGCAGCGGCAAGTGTGCAAACGCAGGAATCTCCCAGCCAAAATACTCATAGAGCTGAATATGCTTGGGGGTTGACGGGAGCCACTCTTCACCTCGAATGACATGACTGATTTTCATGAGATGATCGTCCACCACGTTGGCCAGGTGGTAGGTGGGAAAACCGTCGGATTTGATCAGCACCTGGTCATCAATCTGGTCCGGTGTGAAGTGAACCTCTCCCCGGATGAGGTCATTGACGATATAGGCCGGACGGGCGTGGTCGATCTTCATGCGGATGACGTGGGACGTGCCGGCGGCCAGTTTTGCCTTGACGTCGTCTGCTGCAAGATGACGACAGCGGCCGTCGTAGCGGGTGTCCTCCTTCCGTGCCAGCTGCTCCTCCCGCATCTGCTGCAGATCCGTTTCGGTACAGAAGCAGGGATAGGCGTCTTTCTGATCGAGCAGCTGCTGTGCGTATTTCCGGTAATGATCCAGTCGCTGGGATTGAATATAGGGGGCGTACTCCCCTTCAATCCCCGGTCCCTCGTCAAAATCCAGACCCGCCCAGCGAAGGGATTCCATCAGGTTTTCCACGGCGCCTTCCACCTTGCGGCTCTGGTCGGTATCCTCGATGCGCAGGATAAACCGGCCACCTGTGTGTCGGGCATAAAGATAGTTGAAAAGAGCGGTTCTCAATCCTCCGACGTGAAGAAATCCCGTCGGGCTGGGGGCAAATCTCAGTCTGGTTTCAGGCATATTGTTGGGTTGCTCGGGATCTATTCATCACAGAGACATGGCGGTTACAGAAATGAAAAGTGAATTCTGACAGGTCTGAAGACCGGTCCCCACGCCGATGGTAACAGAAAAGCAGTGAATCGGTTTAATTTTTTGAAACGATTCACCTAATGTCGTTCAGCAATGTCCGGTTAGGTTTTTGCAGTCCGTTAAAGACCATTTGTCAACCGTTCCGCCAAGGGGATACCGATTTAAAACACGCATGAAACCATCCCTGGTGCTCCGGGAAAACGTCCTGTTTTCCAGGGTTTCAAATCGCTATCCCCTTGACTCCACTGAAAACTGCGATTAACTGGTTCTGAAGTGCAAAATCCTAACCGGACAATAATGAATGTCGTTAACTTAAGGGGCTTTTCTCAATTGTCAGAGCACCATAGGGGTGTCATTTCAAGAACCTTGGAAGCCATGGATGGTTTCCCGGAGCTCCATGATGGATTTATGCGTTTTTTGAAATGACATCCCTATCGTGCGGAACAGTCTTAAGTTATCGACATTGCCTGTTCACCTCTTTTTCTGAACAGAAGCAGAGACCTGCGTGTGATTGAACTCCAAAATAAAGGCAAAAAAGTACTGAATATTTACGTTCCAGTGAATCAAGGTGTCCTTAATTCAGATTAAGATGTTGATTCAGCGTCTGAATAAAGATAACAGCTGGCAACGCCACCGCCATCTACGGGAAAGACGGGCGGGGTCTTTTGCCGGCAGACAGCCATCACTTCCGGACACCGATTCTGATAGGAGCAGCCAGGTTTGTCATCCGTTAACAACTCAACTACTGTGGCTGATTTTCGAGCAGCCCGACGCTGGCGCTGTTTGGCCGGGTCAAGCAGCGGGACGGCATCCAACAGTGCCCGGGTATAAGGGTGCGCGGGGGAAGAATATACCTGATCAGCCGGTCCCTCTTCCACGATACGACCGAGATACATGACGGCAATGCGATCGGAAATATGATGCACCAGGGCCAGGTCGTGAGCAATGAGCAGATACGCAATTCCCAGCGCATCCCGGCGTTTATACAGCAGGTTGATGATCTTGTTCTGGGTCGATACATCCAGGGCACTGACCGGCTCGTCAAGCACGACCAGGCGGGGTTCAAGGGCCAGGGCGGATGCAATGGCTATCCGCTGCCGCTGGCCACCGGAAAATTCATGGGGGTAGCGTCTTATATGCTCTTTGGACATGGATACCGTTTCCAAGATTTCAATCACCTTTTCCCGTCGCTCAGCCCGGCTCATCTCCGTGTGAACCCTCAAGGGTTCGCCAACGATTTCTTCCACCGTCATGGACTGGTTGAGTGAGGAAAAGGGATCCTGGAACACGGCCTGCATCTGCTTGCGTATCGTCGACGGGTAATGCATATTCATCTCAGTCAGCTCCGTTTCACCCAGGCGGATCGATCCACCGCTGGATTTCACCAGTCCCAGAATGGCATTGGCAATGGAGGATTTTCCCGAGCCGGATTCACCCACCACCCCCAGGGTCTGACCGGGTTTGATGGAAAATGTCACGCCTTTGACCGCCTGAAACGACTTGCGCTTCAGATTCAAGCCCATTCGCCCCCAGTAGGTGACGGAAAGGTTATTTACCTCAAGCAGGGAACCATCACTCATTGTTTTACCCCTAATTCTAGTTCATTGGCTCGCAGGCAGCGGACCAAGCGGGTGCCATTTTGCAGGGGAACCGGTTGTCTGCATGCGCTTTGCATGTATTCACACCGTTCCGCAAACCGGCAACCAGCCGGCCACATCTGCGGTGTGGGGACAGTGCCCCGAATGGTCGGAAGCGGTGGATTCCGATTTGACGACTGGGGCATGGCGGTTAACAAACCTGCGGTGTAGGGATGGCGTGGATTGGAAAACAAGCTGTCGACGTCAGCCATTTCAACCATTTCACCCGCATACATGACACAGATACGATCACAGATGTCGGCGGCTACTGCCAGGTCATGGGTGATGAACAGGATCGCCATCCCAAACTCCTCCTGCAGATCACAGAACAGATCAAGTATCCCCTGCTGCACGGTTACGTCCAGGGCGGTGGTCGGTTCATCAGCAATGAGGAGGGTTGGATTGCACGATAAGGCACGGGCGATGGCAATCCGCTGGGCCATCCCGCCCGACAATTCGTGGGGATAGCTTTTGGCGCGTTCCGCAGCATGGGGAATGCCGACCCGGGCGATCAACTCAATGGCTCTTGCCCAGGCAGCCTTTGATGACATGCCCCGCTTGACCCGCAAGACTTCGGCGATCTGCTCACCGACAGTATATGCCGGATTCAGACTGGTGGTGGGATCCTGAAAGACCATGCTGACTTCCTCGCCGCGGACCTTCTGAAGCTGACGGGCCGACAGGTTCCGCAGTTCGATTCCGTTCAATTTAATCGACCCCCGGGTGACGCCCCCACCGGACCCGATCAACCCCAAAATGGCCAGGCCGGTAATGGTTTTACCACAGCCGGACTCACCGACCAGACCCAGGGTTTCTCCTTTGGCAATTTCGAACCCGAGATCCGTAACCACTGGAATCACATCCCCGGATTTGGAGGAGACCATCACTTCAAGGTTTTTTACCTTGAGGGTTGCGGAACTCGCAGCTTCTTCCAAAGGTTCAACCCGGTCGATGCTGTCTGAGGTGATTTTATTTGCAAGCTTTGTGACTGCGGAGGTCCCGCCGACAATTCCTCTCCCCATGGAATCCCGCATCACATCGCCCAGCAGGTTGACCGATAACACCGTCACCACAATGGCGATCCCCGGCGGAATCGCCAGGAAAGGCTTCAACGACATATAGGTCGCTGCCGTGTTCAACATGGTGCCCCAGCTGGCATCCGGCGGCTGAATGCCAATCCCGATGAAGCTCAATCCCGCTTCAGCCAGGAGGACGGCCCCGACGGTGAGGGTCGTCTGAATCACCAGCGGTGGGGCAATATTGGGGAGAATATGGCGCAGCAAGATCCGATTCGGTTTGGCCCCGACGACACGCGCCGCTTTGACATAGACCTCCTCACGCTCAGCCAACACAACGCTCCGCGCCAGACGCAAAAATGCAGTCGAATAGATGATGCCCAGGGCAATCATCGCCCGATGCAGACCGGTTCCCAGGATGGCAATAATGACAATGGCCATCATAATGCCTGGGATGGATACCACCGCTTCTACCAGACGCATCACAAACCAGTCCCACCATCCACCCCGGTAACCGATGAAAAGGCCCAGGGGAACCCCCAGAACGATGGCAATAATGGTTGCTTCCGCCGATGCCATCAGGGCAATCCGACCGCCAAATATCAGGCGGCTGAGCACGTCCCGGCCCAGATTGTCAGTTCCCAGCCAATGGACGGCACTCGGGGATTGCAGCGCCTCACGCAGACTTTGTTTTAAGGGGTCATAGGGGGCAAACCATTCAGCCCCGATGGCGATGATCACCAGAGCAATCAGAACAGCAGAGGCAGGTATTACCACCGCTAACATGGATAGTCGCCGCGCATTCTTGCGGGAATCACTCATACCGGTCTCGCTTTTGGATTGAGATAGCCATAAGCGATATCGGTCAGCAACTGGATGCCCACCACAATCACAACGGAGACCAGGACAATGCCCTGTATGACTGGGATGTCCTGTCGCCAGACAGCATTAATGGCCAGGGATCCCAGTCCGTTGATGGCAAAAACCTGCTCCACGATCAGTGCACCGCCCAACAGCACCGTCACCAGGAACGAAAAGACCGTTACCACGGGGATCAGGGCGTTCTTGAGGGCATGTTTGAAAATCACCCGGGAAGCCGACAGCCCCTGGGCCCGGGCTGCCCGGATGTAATCCTGCTGCAGCACGCCCACCATCGCCGAACGGGACTGGCGGGCAATGGCCGCACTGGAACTCAGTCCCAGGGCCAGGGCAGGCAGCGTGATGCTGCGCAGCCATTCCCAGGGGGATTCAGTCAAGGAGGTAAAACCGGTCGCCGGGAACCATCGTAACTCGACCGCAAAGGCCGCTGCCAAGATCAGGCCCAGCCAGAAATTCGGCACGGCCTGGCCCAGGGTTGCCCCCAGAGTGGCCCAGCGATCGATCCAGGAGCGCGGCCGAAGGGCAGCGGCAATACCGGCACCCAACCCGACAAATAAAGCAATGGCTGCCGAAACAGCAGCCAGGGAGATCGTTACCGGCAGGCGCTCCTTGATGTTGTCCATCACCTTCACGCTGTAGAAAAAAGAATTTCCAAAATCGCCCTGCACCGCTTTTCCCAGCCAGATAAAATAGCGCTGCACGATCGGAACGTTCAGCCCCATCCGCTCGCGCACCAGCTGGATCTGTTCTTCTGAGGCATCATCCCCGAGAACCAGATCAACAGGGTCCCCGGGCATAATCGACGTGAAGGAAAAAGTCAGAATTGACACAATAAAAAGAAGCGGAATCAGAGCGATCAACCGCTGACCGATAAGTCTTAACATCTATTCTACTCCGTGAAGTTTTCAAGTCCGATTATTGACAAACCCGTAAAAAGTCCCAAAATTGCCCGGCGCACCGAGACTCACAGTTGCGAACGGAACCCCGAGGTCCAGATGCATTTGATTTGACCGGATTCCGGATCTGCGCTGCCAGCATCGCGCATTCAGTGCCGGAATGACGCAACAGGGCCATTTTGGGGTTTTTACGGTTTCATCACTATTGGTTTTTCCGAAGTCCCCGCCAGGTCGGCCAATTGGTGCCCGCTGCAAATTTTACCGTGGGATTGTTGGCCATTTTTTCCGATGAACCGGTTAAAGACGATTCTGCTGTGATGTAGATCACGATCGACTCATCGGCGAGAATTTCAAATATCTCCCGGTATACAGGCGCGCGTTTGTCAATGTCCATGGTGGCTATCCCCTGTTTCATCAATTCCGCCAACCGGGGGCTGGGTTTGACCTTGAACGGATTAAACGACGCATCTTCATTTAAATAGTATGTCGATAAAAACGAAAGATCTCGCAACTGACCCCAAACCAGATTGGTAACGGGGAATTCCGTATTTCGACTGCGTCGGGCGAGGGTCCCCGGCTCGACGGGTTCAATCTTCATCGTAATGCCGACATCCCCGAAAAACCCGGCCAGGGCTTCCAGGCGGGATGCAAAAACCGAAATGGACGGGATGGAGAATGTAAAACCGTCTTTGTACCCGGCTTCGGCCAGTAGCTGCCGCGCTTTTGTGGGATTGTATTCGAATTTCCCTTCCAGGGCCGGATTATAGGCCCAGTGCCCCTTTGCGACGGGCTGAACCGCGGGTGTGGCCAGGCCGAACTGAACAACATCGGAAAACGCCTGGCGATCAATGGCATAACTCATGGCTTGACGCACCCGCTTATCGGCTAATGCGGGAACCTTGGTGCCCTCCCGGTCCATGATAACGAGATGGTAAGTTGCGCCCCCGATTTTTCGGATCAGTTGGAGCCCCGGTGTTTTTTCAACCATCTTTGCCTGGGGGCTGGACAGATACATCGCCATGTCAATCTGCCCGGTGGCCAGCGCATTCAGACGCGCCGTGTCATCCGGGATGGCCAGGATTTCAATTTTCTCAAGTCCCTGGGCGGAGGGGTCCCAGTAGGTTTTATTCAGGGTGTAAACCGCTTTCTCGCCCTCGCGGGATAAACCAGGGTTGTACACATAGGGCCCGGTGCCAACGGGATTACGGTCCAGCGCAGGATCCGCCATACCCTTGGAGCTGATCATCATCCCACCGACCTCGGACAGGCTCTCAATGAATGATGGATCCGGTTTATTCAAGGTAACTTCAACTGTGTATTCACCAATGGCCTTTGCCTCTTCGACGACTAACAACGACCGCAGTATTTTCAGCTTGGCACCCCGGTTGATATTGGCTGCAGCCACCCTGGCGTTAAAATGCTCGCCATCACTGAAGGATACGTCTTCCCGCAGGGTGAGTTCGACTTTCAAACCATTGAATTTGTACCCGGTGGCCAGAAAAGGGACAATTGCGTTCTCAGGGGTTCTCAGAAACAGGGTTTCATAAACCGGTGTATGGTAGACGATACCGCCACCGGTGTGTTTATGCGGATCCATGGTGACCACGATCACATTTTCCGCATACCTGAATGTACCTGACGGTTTATCTGCAGCCAGGACCTGGCTGGCAGTAAGCCCCAGGAACATCGAAAGCGCTATCACAGAACGACTCATCCACTTTTTCATTTTGATCTCCTCTCAAATTGATTAGTTCTGTCAAAAATATCTGGCAGAACGGGTTTATTAAAGCTTAAATACCAATCTATTACGTTATTTTTCTCGATCTCCCCCTGTTTAGACCGGGGTTTTAGGGGGTAAAAGTGTGTGAGCCAATC
>JAHJRI010000174.1 GCA_018830885.1 bacterium
CAATTATTCACTACATGCCATCTGCTCTATGGTTGAGGTTCTACGCCAAAATCCCAAAGACCAGGGAATGGTGCAGGCCCTGAGCTGGTTTATCAGCAAGCATTCTGTTGGGATCTATGCAAGTGAATACAGATCGTCCGGAAAAGGGACTATGACTCTGAATGGATACGCAGACAGGCTGAGCTACGTCAAAAAGATACCCGTCTTAGAGAAGGCATCAGGAAGGGCGACTGTCGAAACCTATATCCTGTTTCATGACCACGAGGGCCGACCGGTTGACGGTACGATTGTCGGAAGAACACAGGATGGCAGCCGTTTTCTTTCAAAGCCGGGCTTGGGAAAGGAGGAACTGACCCTCATGACTCAGGAAGAATGGATCGGAAAAAGCGGTAAAGTAGTTTTCAAAAATGGGTACAACATTTTTAATTTCAGCTGAATCATTCCAAAAAAGAGCATTATTTCAAGAACTACGCCTAGATTGCAAAGGCAATGGGTAAAAAAAGGTACTGAACGATGAATCATCTGAACAATCACAACAACTGTATGGCTGGAATATCAAACAATTTCCAGCTATCATCGGAAGAAATCGTGCGGAAGTATATTCGTTCTACGGAGTCAACTCGCAGTATTCTCTGGCTTAAACATGCCGGATTGAGGCGGGAATTTGATAAAATAGAACGCAATCGTAACAGGTATGATCATTGGCTTATTTATTATATATTTTAACCATGTCTCCGGGGATCTCAATGCATTCACACAGACCCCCGGATCAGGTCGACAAAGACCGGAACGGCACTTCACACGTACTTACACGAACAAAAGTGTCATGGTGGTGACCAGCAAACCGACTTCTGAAAGGCCTCTATATGACCATATTCAAGGCAAAGAAAGAGAAAAGTGCCTGGGAATACGCGATTGTTCCTTGTGAACAGGTTTTAGCCGGGATCAAGCCGGGTATGCGGATTTTCCTGGGAACCGGCGCTGCGGAGCCGCGTACTTTCATCAGACATCTGTTACAGACCGATACCGGTAACTTACAAGACCTTGAATTAATTCAGCTGGCAAGTTTTAATCGGTCAATTTATTATGAAACCCGAAATGTTTATAAGTTTCGCCTTAAAACTTTTTTTTCAGGCTGGGTTGCCAGCGAGGCTATTCTTGAGGGTCGTGTGGACCTGATTCCAAGCCGTTCTGCACTGGTTCCAAACCTGATCAAAACGGGTAAAATCCCCATTGATGTCTCATGCATACAGATTACACCACCGGATCAAAACGGATATTGCAGTCTGGGAATTGCCGTTGATGCAGCTCGTCAGGCAATAGAATCCGCTTCAATTGTCGTGGGAGAGATAAACACCCAAATACCGTATACCTACGGTGATACGTTGATTCCCGTTTCCGAATTTGACTACCTGATATCCTCAACAGATCCTCCTTACTATTTTGCCCGCTGGGAGTTAGATGAGACAATTTCTCAAGTAGCTGCAAACGTCGCTGAAATGATAAAGGATAAAAGCTGTCTCTCATTTTCCATAGGTCCCCTTTTCGAAGCACTGGGCCCCTTTTTGACGAAAAAACACGATCTGGGTATCTATTCGCTGTTCATAACAGATTCATTAATGGATCTGATTAAAAGCGGTGCAGTCACAAATCGATTTCAGATGGTCAATCCGCGAAAATCGGTCATTTCTTATGTTTTAGGGACTCAAGAACTGATGAGCTGGTTGGATTGCAATCCCTTAATCGAAATGCAGAGTGTTGATAAAGTCCTTAATCCATTGCTCATCAGCAGCAATCCCCAGTTTGTTGCCATCATCCCCGCCCGTAAAGTCGATCTTTCCGGCAGGATTGCACTTCATCAAGGCAAAGGCAATATTTCAACAGGACCCGAGGGAACTATTGATATCTTTAATGGCGCAGAAATGTCGTCGGGAGGTCATAGCATTTTTGCGCTTCCGAGTCGCAACCGAAAGGGAGATTCCAATATCTGCCTTTCGGTTGAGGACATGCCAAATCAGTTCAACCTGCAGCATTCTGTCGATATGGTTATCACAGAATATGGGGTCGCCGAATTAAACGGGTCCAGCATCCGGGAAAGAGCACAGTCTCTCGTTGATATTGCCCATCCGGAAGATCGGCAAAAACTGATTCTACAAGGCAAGGAGCGAAATATTCTGTATCGGGACCAGCTGTATTCGACTGATGGAGCCAGAAATTATCCTTCTGAAATATCGCAAAAATGGATATCAAGAAACAGTATTGAAGTGCGGTTCAGGGCCATAAAGCTCTCCGATGAGGAACGGATGCGGCGCTTCTTTTATCGATTCTCCGAAGAGGATATCCTCTTCCGGTATTTCACCCCAATCAGATCCATGCCCCATTGGAGAGTGAAGGAATATGTCAATGTAGATCACCGTAAAACCTTATCTATTGTGGGACTCATAGGAGACCCAGGTGAAGGGAAAATAATTGCGGAAGGTCGTTATGCGGTCATTGGAAACAGCCAAACAGCAGAGATCGCCCTGATGGTAGATCAAGAATATCAGCGACAGGGAATTGCAACCCAACTGTTTAAAATGCTGATTCAGTCAGCCAATCAAAGGGACGTCGGAAAATTTTCTGCAAATGTGATGACAGCTAACAGCGCTGTAAAGAGGGTTTTTGAAAAAAGCGGCATACTGTATAAAACTACAATGGAAGATCAGACAATCAGATATGTGATCTCACTTGAGAGTCAATAGAAATCTAAAGATAAAAAGAGCACTTGATTTCAGTGTTGTCCGGTTAGCATCTCTTTGGGTGCACGTGGGGCCGCTACAGTTATCTGGATGCCGAAACAACCACAAATTATACAAAAAGGTACCGTGCCATACTGGATCAGGCACAGATTGAATGCCCGCCCCCCGATGAAAGTAAACGGTGGGGTAGCCGGGGCCGCATCAAGCGGTCCAAGGCCAGAAACCTTCTCGAACGGCTGATGACCTTCGAGAAGGAAACCCTGAGGTTTTTGGACGATCCTGTCGTTCCATTTACCAACAATCAGAGTGAAAACGATATTCGAATGACCAAGGTGCAACAGAAAATATCTGGCTGCTTTCGTTCCCAAAAAGGGGCTGCTATCTTCTGTCGTATTCGAAGTTATATATTGACCTGCCGTAAACACGGCATGAAAGCCAGTGAAGCCATGCACCTCTTGTTCAGTGGAAAGCTTCCTGATTTTTTAACTTCAGACTGAAAAATGTGCTGAAAAGATACAAAATTTTTTTATAATTATGGCGGTGTTTCGAATCCAAATACTGCTCAAAACTGGAACTCGGACAAATGATGATTGAGCAGGCGGTATCCAAAGGTATCGTCTCCGGTTATGTCCTGTTTGACAGCTGGTATGCCTGGCCGTCGTTTATCAACGGCATCCGGAATGTTGATCCCAGGGTTCATGTGGTCTGCCGTCTGAAACAATCCACGGTTCAGTATGAATACAATGGCAAGTTCTATACACTGGGTTCACTACACCAAAAAGCCAAAGCCCGGATGAAAAAGGACCATAAGACCGGTCTAACCATGACGCGAGTAACCGTCTCTATACCAGACTCGGATGAAGACGCTGTCATTGTCTTTACCAAAGGTTACAGAGAACCTGAGCTTGACGAGACCGGTGGCAAAAAGAAAGAAAAACAGTCCAAATGGACGGCCTTTTTATCAACTGATA
>JAHJRI010000175.1 GCA_018830885.1 bacterium
AAGGCAGGTATTCAGTGCCCACCTCATAGAATACGACACGATCATAATGTTCATGACTCATTTCCCTGAACTGCCAGATCAGTTCCTTGAATTCAGCTGGATCACCGACGGGGTCACCCATGCTGATCCAACTGTTACCGGATATGCCATACATAATGAAAGCCCGCTTATTCGGGCTGAAGAAAATGAATTTGTCCCCCAGCAGAGCCAGATTGCCATGGGTATCTCCGGCAGTCCCCAGAACGCTCTGTGCACTATCCAAATCTGATTCAGAGGGCAGATTCAAAAGGGGGGGTTTTCTTCTAACCAGGGAGATCAGTCCGGTGATCAAAATGATACTGAACATCCCAACTGTGGCTCTTAAATATCGCGGCGCTTCTCCTGCTAGACTGAACTGCCACCACAATTCGTGCGCATATTCAACATGCCGGTAAGAAAAAAGCCCCAACCAGGTTGCACTGAACAACACCATGAGTGTCCCAACCAACCATTCTTTTGAATGCGGCATCTGCCAGATCGAAGACTGGCTGTAGAAATACCGCCGGCATGGCAGTAGTGCCATGAAAATGGCAAAAAGAAAGCCCGCTTCTTCATAATCGACTGATTTAAAGATAGAAATAAGACTTCCCGCGAGCAACATAGCCAGAGACAAAAAATAGGCTGAACTCAAGCGTCGTTTCAGACCCAGTGCCAGCAGCAGCATGGTTGTCCCTGCCACACTGCCTAAAAAATGGGATAGTTCAATGGCAGGCAGCGGCAATATCCGGATTAACCAGTGAAGTCGTTCCATGATGGAAGGGGTTACCCCGGAGAAAAGAAGAATAATCCCGGCAGAGAAGGTCAGAACCGAAAAAATCAGCGGAATCATCTTTGAAAACCCAAATGCCAGCGGCTTTGCCACAGATGAGATCCACAATTTCTGCTGATGGGCTTCCACGAAAGCCAATAGGGTTAATGCCAGAAGAAATGGTAGCAGATAGTAAACGACTCTATAAATAATCAGTACTCCCGCCAGTATCGATGGATCAATTGAGTGCTGCAACATGACCATCATCGTTGTTTCAAAAACCCCCAATCCCCCTGGAACATTACTAATCAGCCCGGCAAGCTGTGCCAGCAAAAAAAAACCAATCAGCTGGAAAGGGTTCAATCCAAGATTCGATGGGATCAACGCGTATAAGACCATGGCAGCAATTACCCAGTCCGGACAAGCGACAGCCACCTGCAAAAAGGTCGTTTTGACAGGGGGTGCCTGAAGTGACACGTTACGCCATCGAAAGCGCCTGATAGCGACTGCCCAGATGATATAACTCACAAAAACGGCTAACAGCAAAAGACCGACCAGACGCACGGAACTGTCTTGAACCGCCAACGTCGGTGGTAAATGGAGTGGATAAAAAAAGAAGAGCGAGCCACTGATAAAAAAATATCCCAACCAGATACTGAGGCTGGAAAACCCGATCAACCTGGCCACATCCCTGGGAGAGACCCCGGACAATGAATATAATCGATATCGAAGCGAACCTGAAGTCAGAATATTAAAACCCACCGTATAGCTGATAGCCGTGCTGATAAAGGAATTTACCAGGACATTTCTGTACGGTACCTGGAGAGAGAGATGCCGCACGGCCAGCAGATCATAAAACGTCAGAACCAGGTAACTGAGAATCGTTAAAACCAAAGCTGTCAGTATATTCAAAAGCGATGTGCTGTAAACGGCTCCAAGAATATCACTCAGCTGCATGGACCGCATTTCCCGATAGAGGATCCACAAGACCAGGGGAAATATTATCAACGGGATGAGAGCCAGCAGATACTTAAGCGCTCGTTCTATTTTTAGATAATCCGTCATCTGTTTTTGGGTATTTGGAAACACATTTTCCAGATCCTTGTGTCATTTTTTCCCGGGATTGAATGGGTTGACACGCGTCAATTGGTTTTTCAATCGTCATCTGTTTTAGAACCAGTCGAAAAAAACTGGTGTTGCCCAGCTGTAGACACTGCCACAAAGCCTATCACCGGCATACCCGCCAGTCAAGTTGCAGAAAACAATTCTTTTAGACTTTTCCAAATATATCGGCTAGTCTATCACCGAAAAACCCGTCCCTGGAAACAGCAACCGGTATCCAGGTAAACTTTAAAATTCTATAGATACAGTTAGTTAAAAACTGATGGAATACACCTGGTATCGATTCAGCATATGTCTCACCATGAAAATCAGAACCTGTATGTCATTGAACTCATTCTTGACAGCCATCCTTGTCCACCTTCCGAGGAGAGTCATTGACTTCGCCATCCTGGCACCGTTTAGCCATTTCCAATCCGTTCAATCACATACAGGCCCCGGCTCCCAGGGCTGAAAAAGTGGTGAATAGATACGACACCCAAACAGAGAAATCAAAACAGACAATGGAGATGCTATGAATCTGGCAGAATTGACTGAAAACGCCTATGACCGACTGGGTGACCATATGAGTCTCGATTTCGAAGGCCAGCGGTTTACCAATACCCAGCTGATGGACTATTCCCGACGTCTTCAGCGTGGATTTGAGAACCTGGGTATGCAGAGAGGATCGAATATTGTTTTATGCCTGATCAATCACCCGCTGGTTTTTCCTGTTTTTGGCGGTATTTTCAGAACCGGAGCCACCGCTATTCCAGTCATGTTTTTACTGTCAGCCCCGGAGTTGCGGTACGTTTTTCAGGACTCGGGAGCGGAAGGGATCATCACCGATAAGATGTGCCTGGGAAAGGTCCGGGAAGCCGCCGCGGGTCTTGACCATATCAAGTGGATCATGATCCTGGACGGGGAACCTGACCCCAATACACCTGTGCGCGAGGTTAGTCTGGAGCCATTGCTGCAGGAGCCCCCCCAGGAAAAATGGCCGAGTATTGCCGGCAACGATACCGCCATCATGATGTACACATCGGGAACAACCGGCAAACCAAAAGGAGTGATGCTGACCCATGACAACCTCTATGCCCAGGGTCAGGCCAGCCTGGATGCAACTGAATTTGACAGCTGGGAAGGCCCTGCCATCTCCATGAGCGCGATGCCCATGGCCCATATCTTTGGCGTCGGCGTCATGATCGGCAGCTATATGGTGCCCAAACGCATTGTTGAAGAAGGGGGCTATGGCGTCCAGATGGCCTGGTTTGATACAGAAAGATTCATGGGCCTGATACAGCAGCACCAATGCACCAATATGGCCGCCGTTCCCACCATGCTGTCCCTGATCCTTAATCATCCAAAAGTCGACGATTACGACCTGACATCGCTCAGGGAAGTTATCTGCGGTGCTTCTTCCCTGCCTGAAGAAGTCGCCCGGGCATTTGAAAGGAAATGCGGTTGCCGGATACGAGAGATTTACGGCCTGACAGAAAACGCCGGCCTGGGAACGGCGAATCGACGATCCAAACCTTACAAGCCCGGCTCTGCAGGTCTGGCTTACTGCAATGTCGAGCTCAAGATTTTTGACAGCACCGATCAGAGCCTGACCAGTGGGGAAAAAGGTGAGATTGTGATGCGGGGGCCGTCCGTGATGAAGGGGTATTACAACCTGCCGGACAAAACAGCAGAAGCCATGCGCAGCGGCTGGCTGCATACCGGAGACGTCGGCTATCTGGACGAAGACGGGTACCTGTTTGTCGTCGACAGGGTCAAGGATATGATCATCCGGGGAGGGGAGAATATTTATCCGGCAGAACTGGAGGATATCCTCTACCGTTTTCCCGGTGTTGCGGAAGCTGCCGTTGTGGGGACCCCGGATCCTGTCTACGGCGAAAACATCGTGGCCTTTGTGGTTCCAGGTCACGGGGCAAGCCTGAACGAAAAGGACATCATCGAATTCATGAGAACCCAGACGTCATCATTCAAAACACCCGGGACAGTCTATTTCGTTGACAGCCTACCCAAAAGCCCGATCGGCAAGATTCTCCGCCGGGAACTGCGTCAGCAGGCAGCTGATCTGGAGAAATAGACAAGTCGTATCGGTCCGAAAAATGGGACTCAGTTCCGGCTGCTTAAAAACTGAATGATCGTTGACAACTCACGTCCGAAATAGATGATATAACCGGCCAGAACAATGGTCCCCACTATATGGATCAGGGGTCGGATTTTTTTTGCCGTGATCCAGTAGATCAGAATCAGCGCAGAGCCGGCCAACTTCAACACGATGTATACATTCGCGGTGTTGTCGAAGCTCAGCACGGCAGCTATCACGGGATTCCGGTCAATCTCTATTCCGTATATTCGAAGCAGGTAGGTTGACAAAACAGCGTCGGCTGCATTCAAAAATGCGAGCAGGGGCAAAATGCTTTGACCGACAACATGTCCGATTCGACTTTGATTCGATGGTTGCAACGTTACTTTGTCTTGAATTGATTAAATGCTTTCGGTTCCGTGGGTGTTGACCGGCCGCTCCTGATGCAGGTAGGGGGTCAAGCCGGGAACGAGCCGGGACAAAACAGGAGTTACGCTTCGATTCTCTCGATTTTGAAAACCACCGGTCTGAGTCCGTCCGTACAGCAACTGATTGCGCATCCCTTATCCTTGATCCAAGGGTAATTCCCCCGAAAGAAAATATGCACGAGGTCTCTTTGAATATCTGCAAATGCCCAATTGCAGAATCCTGCAGGGCAATTGATGTTGTCCAGGATGAATTCCTGCCCGAGATCAAACTGATCACAAACCGGTGAAAACATTTTTTCATTGGGTTCAACAGGCAGGTTTTCCCCATATAAATCAGTCGCACTGATTTTCTTGATCACAGTGATTTTTGCTTTTGCCATGTGTCTCTCCTTGGTTGATTCTCTGCGGGTTGTCGTTGCCTTTCCCGGAGAGAATGTCGATTTCATACTGCCATTCAATGACACGTCCTTTCACACAAGCCGGTTTCTCATGCCCAGGTTGAGCAGTCAGGAAAAGTATTCACAGCTTGCTTTCTGCAATCTAGATCGATCCAGATAAAAAAACAAGGAAACTGTTCAACAGGGTGCACCAAAAACATGTGGATATGTGATCATAACCTCTTTCCGCTTACAGGTACCCAAACATATTGGGTGCACCCGTTCAACATGGTTTCTGCAATGGGACTCGCAATGCAGAATGCGCCATGTGCAGAGAGCCATGGCTGGATTAACGAGCCGAATGAATGGACAAAGACAAACAGCAAAAATCAGACCCGGAACATACCACTTGATTGCGGTTTTCAGATGGATTAGGCTTGAGTGAAAAGCAAATCGTCCTCACTGAACAAACCCAAACCAGAGGCAATCCCGATGCATGATTCCAAACCGGTTACTGGTCACTTTCCGGCTGCCATGGTGAACATCACCAACAAGTGTACGTTGAAATGCAGACACTGCTTTGTTTTCAGGGAAGCAAACCCAAACAGTCCCCAAAACGAAATGGAGACCGGTGAGATGTTGGATAAGCTTGCGGCACTGCAGGAAAAACACGGTATCATGACCATGTTGTGGATGGGTGGCGAACCATTATTGAGACCCGATGTCCTGAGGGAAGGGGTTCGACTGTTTCAGAAGAATACGATTACCACCAATGGTACCATCGATTTAATTGATTTCCCGGGCTGCACCTATGTGGTTTCTCTGGACGGCCCCCCGGAAATCAATGATGAAATCCGGGGAAAAGGCACTTTCAAGAAGGTTATGAAAACCATTTCCAGGGTTCCCGTATCGTTTGGCGCGACCGTCATGTGCCAGTGTGTTGTAACAAAGTCGAACGAGGATCATCTGGAAGAACTGGTTGATCTGTTGCGACCGTCACGGTTTGACGGGATGACCTTTTCTTTTTACTCCCCCCCCAAAAATGACACCTCCGATCTCACCTGGGGTTCGCTCACCCGCAGGGACAAAGCGGTCAGGGAGGTGATTCGACTCAAACAACAATATCCTGACTTCATCTGGAACAAGCGCCGCGGTCTGGAGCTGACCCTTTCAGAAAATGCCAAAACCGTGACTGACAATTGCCCCTCGATGAAATATGTGCTCCCCCTCTACCTCGAAGGCGATGTATTCGTTCATCCTTTCTGCTGCTATGGCAATGACGTGGATTGCGATCTGTGCGGAGCATGGGTTGTGTTCAATATTGCTGCACTCCTGGAGCAGAATGACCGACAACCCACTTTCAAGACCGACTCAACTCCATAATCCCTCCTCCAGAGAGCGGTAGTTCTGTCAAAAATATCTGGCAGAACGGGTTTATTAAAGCTTAAATACCAATCTATTACGTTATTTTTCTCGATCTCCCCCTGTTTAGACCGGGGTTTTAGGGGGTAAAAGTGTGTGAGCCAATCGCTGTGATAGCCGT
>JAHJRI010000176.1 GCA_018830885.1 bacterium
ATCCTTTTCGTCATCAAAATTCACTGAAATAGCACATTTAGCGTTTTTCCCCTCTACTCCTTTATTTCTGCTAACTAACACGCTATTTGACTGAAACTACCTGATTTGGGAAACTCGGATACACCCCTTTTACCTTGTAATGTAGTAGTGTACAAGAACAAAACAACAGCTGGTGTTACTGTTTCTGCTGTCGATCCGGTTGAAATGCTAAAAATTACGGGGCGAGAGGATTTGAATGCGTTCGCGTTAGAAGTAAAAGACAGGCTTAATTCAGCGATTGGGAAACTGTAATCGTTTTTGTTTTTTAGCATTAAACCAGATCCTTTCTCATTTCATGGAAGAGTTACTCAAACTTTTCCATGGCTTTGACATCAAGAGCCTATTCGCTGTCCTTAGTTGCCACAATGACTTTGACAACATTGAATAGATAGCCCTTTACAGATAAAACAGAAAATCCTGCATTTCTGATATTTTTATCGGTTTCCCGAATCATTGAAGTCCCTAGCATCCTCGTCGACATGATGTTCATTGCATATAAGAAAGCATTGATCAGTGGATTATCAGTTTTCATATGTTCAATAAAGATAGCTTTTCCGCCCGGTTTGAGAACCCTTAATAGATTTTGCAAACCGAGTATTGGATCAGGAACCGTGCAGAATACGCAGCTGGCGGTTATGTAATCATAGTGATTTTCAGGAAATGTGAGCGATTGAATATCCTGCTCGAGCATCGTGACATTTTCCATCTCCAGTAGTTTTGCACGTTTCTTGGCTTTCCTCAGCATTGAGCTACTAAAATCGATAGCTGTCAAATTCGTATTTTCGGGATAATACTGCAGGTTTTTGCCAGTGCCGACCCCAACCTCTAACGTTCTGCCAGACACAGATGCCAAAGCGCCCTTTCTAAGCTTGGAGAACAGCAATGCCTCGACTGGCATTTCATATAAATCATACAGACGTGCAGCCCTGTTGTATTTTTCTCTAGCGGTTTCACCCATTTTATCTCCGGTTGTTTATAAAGGTTTATATGGACAAATCACTTTCAATTAGCTGCATATCGGCTAAAAGCCGAAAACTGTTAAATCCAGTAGTTGATCAGCATTTCTAGTGCATATGCCATCCAGTTTCCCGGTGATGATAACTATTCTGATTCGTATGGTCGGAATATCCATTGCTATTTTTGCGGTACATTCCGCCGCAGCTTGAAAGCAATAGGGCCAGCAAGATGGATATGAATATCATTTTTTTCATTGGATCCTTTTAAAGGGTTTTGAAATACTCCCAGACTTTATCTATATGGCTGCTGGATGCATAGCTTCAATAATCCGAATTGTCTGTCAAATATTCATGGACTGCTGTCCCTGACACCTTTGAGTTCATAAAATTCTCATAATTCTCATCTTCCGCTTTAATTAGGGTTATTTTCCCACCAGTTTTCAGGTATTCCAGAATAGCGCTGGAAACATATTCCCGATTTGGGCTAAATGATGTTCCTTGGTTTTTTCTACGGCCTCTTCTTTTCATTGGTTAACTCCATTTCTCTGGTTATATTAATGATGTTAAACCATGGGTAACAATTTTCAGCCAATAAGCAGATCCTTTGTGATAAACTGTCATCCCACTTTCTTTTAAGTAATTTCAAACTGGCCCATCATACCGTCATCCTCATGCTCAAGCAGGTGGCAGTGATACATATAGACCCCTTTATAGTCTCCAAAGCGAATGATTATCCGGACAACTTCACCAGGCATTAGCAAGACAGTGTCCTTTCGGCCCTGTTCGTGTGGCTGAGGTGGTTGTCCATTTCGGGACAGTATTTGGAACTGGACATCATGCAGGTGCATGGAATGGGGCATTTTCATCATCATGCCTGACCGATTAGCAATTTCCCAGATTTCTTTCGCTCCAGCCTCTATCTGCTCATCAATCCGGTTAATATTCATTCGTTTTCCATTGATTGTCAGTCTCCCTCCCATCATTCCTCTTCCACCCATCATGCCCATTCCTCTTCCACCCATGGTTTCCATGTTAAACCTGCGGACACGGCTGGCACTTGATGCGGGAGTTCTGTCAAACTGGCGCAGAAATGTCGGTATTGCTTGTTTAGGCTTGCTCTGTTCACCTGCCATAATCGTCATTGCATTAAATCGCTTTCCTTGAATCTGGGCAACATGAAGATTGATTTCATTTCCTTTTTTTAAATCAGAAAAGTCGACCAGTACCTCAGCTCTTTCTCCAGCTGAAAGCAGAATCGAATTCATCTTTGTCGGGCTTTCCAGAAAACCGCCATCAGAGGCGATGACCTGAAACGACCGACTGTCACTAAAAGATACCCGGTAAATCGATGAGTTTGATCCGTTCAGGATCCGCAGGCGGACAAGGGATTTCTGAAGGGCCAGGGTTGGTTTCAATGTTCCGTTTACAAGGAGGTAATTGCCAACAACACCGTTGATGATATCATGCATGGACTGGACATAGGCAAATTGCCCATTGTTAAAAAACCGGCGGTCCTGGAGCACCAACGGGATGTCATCTACACCGTATGTTTTTGGAATATCCAGCCCATCTGAAACCTCGTCTTCAACCAAAAACAGACCTGCCAGCCCTTTATACACCTGGCTTCCTGTCAGTCCCATGGCATGGGGGTGATACCAAAGGGTGGCGGCCTCCTGTTTTATGGTGAATTCCGGATTCCATTCCGTCCCCATTGGGACCGGTTGGCGGGGACCGCCATCCCACTTTGCAGGGACATGCAGACCGTGCCAGTGAAGCGTTGTAACTTCCTGCAGGTTATTTTTCAGATTCAGTCTGAAACGCTGCCCATTTTTCACACGAATAGTTGGCCCTAGAAAGTTGCCGTTATATCCAAGAGTATGTGTCTGTTTGCTTTTAAAAAACTCAACATTTCCCGGGCGAACATCCATGGCAAATGTGGCCGATTTCCCGGTTTTATCAAGATTTTCTAATAGCTCAGGAATCGGCAAGGGATTTGAAATATTTTGCGCGTTTGCCGTACCGGAAAGCACCGATAGTAATGGCAAACCCAGGCTTGCTGAACCCGCAAGAGCCACCATGGAAGTTCCTTTTTTTAAAAAAGCGCGTCGTTTCATTGTCATATTTAGATTGTTAATTTAAAGGAATTTAACAAGTTTCAGGCTTATAAGAGCAACAGTCAGAAACCGTGAATGAGTTGGCTCCTTGAAATCAGAAGTTGTAGATCCGGTACAATTAATACACCGATCGATTAAGGAATATTTCAGCAAATGAAATACTCCTCGGGGAAATGGTGTATCACAAGTGTAGAGGTAAAGAATTGTAGTTTTTGAGTACGTAAAGAATACTGGCCTGGAGGACTTACAAACATTGTCATGATAGTTCTCACCGGTTAACCAATTGACCGAATCAGGTGGACTTACTAAGGTGCAAAGATAATTTGAAATAAAAGGTGCATTCTATCCCAAATTAATTCTTCGCACTGTTTATGAATACGACTGAAATGTCTGATGCGGATTTGGTTCTGTCTGTTTTAAGTGGGAATCAAGCTGACTTTAAGACGCTCATGGAACGCTATCAGCAGAAGATTTTTTCGTATCTTTACCGGTTTTTATATGAAAACCGAGATGCTGCTGAAGATGTGACCCAGTCGACATTTATTAAGGTTTACAAGAATCTGAAAACGGTTGATACCGGTCTACCATTACAGCCCTGGATATTTCGTATTGCTCATAATGAAGCAGCCAACTATCTCAGAACAATCTCCCGTAAAAAAGAGTCGAGGCTGGATGATCGACAGTGGGATCATATAGCGTCTCCTGAGAATAGTCCTGAGATCGAGAAGGAAGAGAACCAGGCCATAATCAACCGGGCACTGGAAAAGCTAAAAACTAAATATCGTGAAGTCATTGTACTTCACTATTTCGAAGAAAAATCATACCAGGAGATCGCAGAGATTCTCGGCACCTCAACCAATTCTGTTGGAACGCTCTTAAGAAGAGGCCGGCTGAAATTGCAGGATATTCTCAAACAGTTTGGTATCACCACCTTGATGATTTTTGCCTTTCTACTTAGAACACCCGCAACACACAGGACCTGAAAGTGAATAAACTCGAAGACCTTCTTAAATCGGCCAAGCCATCAGTCCCGCCATTGCCCACGGATTTCAGTGAGCGGGTAATGACAGAGATAGCCACGCTGGTAGTGGAGTCCGGCAGGAGTGGGATCAATATTTTCAATTTTATAACAGCATGCTTTCTTCTGCTTGTCGGGCTGCTATCAGTCAATAGCATCCTGTTTGAGGTGCAGATGAACGGCAGCCTGGAGTTGTTGTCCTTCGGCACCCGGTTTCTGGCGGATGTTTTTGGTTACATTCCCTTTGACCTCATCATACCGGCTGTTCTGATTGTGGCTTTGGCATCCCGGATGATGTGGGCGTCTAAGGCATTTAAAAAAGGTATTGCTGCGGTAATTGTCAGCAGCTATCTGGTTACAGGTGTCGGAGGGGCAGCCCTGGCAGCGACAGGGATGAACGAAAAAATCCTGGATACCTTGATAAAGGACAAAATTGATTGGCCTGTGATCAGCTGGTTTTATAGGGAAAGAGCACGTTTTTTTATCAACCACCCGAATTTCAGCATGGGACGGGTTGACAAGCTGGACAACGGGTTTGCCTGGATCGTTACTCCAACCGGTAGGGAGGTAAAAGTCGAGTTACCCGAAGGCCGGGTCGTTAAAAAGGGTCAGGTTATTCGGTTGGCGGGATCAGATGACAACGGGATTTTCAAAGGGCATGACATGAATTTCTGTCATCCAGCGAAGGCTCAGCGATACTATCATCACATGCCAATGATGCAACATCATATGAATATGCAGATGAATATCAAAGAGCATCGTCAGATGATGAAACAAATGACAACGACACAATAAGCTGTGTTTCTTAAACTGTATAAGAATACCATCAAGCCATGCCTTCTCAAACAAGACCGAGACAAATCATCCTATTCTTCATTCTACTCCTCCCGATAAC
>JAHJRI010000177.1 GCA_018830885.1 bacterium
AAATCTTTGATGCCCTCGATTTTATCGGCCGGGAATTCGGGATCGCCCCCCACCAGTTCCTGCAGGATTCCATCAATATGGACAAGGTCTTCCGGATCTATGAACTGATGCAGAAAGACAGCGAGGTGGTCCTTGAAGATCTGGATCTGAGCATCATTGATGCCAATCCCCAGCAGATCTTCAAGATCAGCCACTGCATCGCCGAGACACAGCGGCGGATCGTGCCCTTTTCGACCACACCGGTCATTCTGAAGATGAACGACCCCCTGGACAGAAGAAAGGCATTTGAAAACGAGCTCTATTTTGGTCTCAAAAACCTGGAAAGGGTGGACAGCGGCGCCGAAGCAATTGTGCAGCAGATCGAGGCCATGGCATAACCGTGTTCGAGCAGGGGTGCACCCAATATGTGTGGGTACCTGTAAGCGGAAAGAGGTTGTTTGTTCAGAAAACCTTGGAAGCCAGGGATGGATTCCAGGAGCGCCAAGGATGGATGCAGGCGTTTTTCTGAATAAATAACCTCTTGAAGCCGTTATGATCACAACCCCACAAGTTTTTGGTGCACCCCTGAGCAGCGAAGTCTTTACAAAAAATACGCTATCGTATAGATAAGGCATAGACAACACACACAAATCGTCTCACTCATCATCTGTCCGAGACCCGATTGACCAACCCTTTGCAGGAGACAAACCAATGACACTGAAACCATGGCCGACCCCTCACTGGCCGGAAGGCGTTCCCAGAGAGGTATTCGGATTTGAGAAACCCGTTTTCTCCTTACTGGATGAGACGGCGAAAAAATACCCTGATAATGTCTATACCATATTCAACGACGGCAAACGCACCTTTGCCCAGGTAAAGGATACCGCAGACAGAGTCGCCAATTTTCTGGCCTCCAGGGGAATCAAGAAGGGGGACCGGGTCGCCATTTTTCTGCCCAACCTGCCCCAGTATCCTGCCATCTATTTTGGGATTCTCAAGACCGGGGCGGTTTGCGTCACCTGCAACCCGCTTTATACAGCGGATGAGCTGAATTACCAGTTGAACGATGCCGGTGCAAAGGCTGTTTTTGTCATGGATCATCCCGATTTTTACAAGACCAGTCTCAAGGCCATTCAAAACACGGCGATCGAAACCGTTGTCATCTGTAATATCAAGTCATACCTGCCCGGTTTCAAGGCATTTCTGGGCGGTTTGCTGGGGAAAATACCCAAAGCAGAACACCACGAACCGGGACACTTGATGTTCGACGATGTGGTGGCCGCAGCCAAACCCGAACCACCCGATGTCCAGATCGACCCCAATGAAGATCTGGCCCTCATCATCTATACCGGCGGTACGACCGGCGTCCCCAAAGGCGCTGCCCTGAAACATGCCAGTTTCACCCACAACGTGGAGGCGGTCTCCAAATGGATGAGTTTCCCCCATGAGCCGGGAGGTCCCGCAGAACCCCTCAGAGGGGGGGGCTTCCACTGTTTTCTGGGTGTGCTGCCCTGGTATCACAGTTTTGGAATGACGGTGGTCATGCTGGCATCCTGTGCCACCGCCAGCCGTCTGATCTGCATTCCCGATCCCAGGGCCGGAAATCCGCCATTTACGGGTGTTCTGGAAGCGGTCCAGAAGTACCGGGCGACACTGGTCATCGCTGTGCCCACGATCTACGTGGCCTTTACCAACCACCCGCTGCTGGACAAATTCGATCTCACCTCGATGCTGGCGTGCGGTTCCGGCGGCGCCCCCATGCCCGTGGAAGCTGCCAAGAAATTCGAGGAAAAAACCGGCGCCATTATTTTCGAGGGTTACGGGCTCAGTGAAACAGCCCCCATCGCTGCGCTCAATCCAACCAGCATCGAGAAACGGAAGATGGGTTCCATCGGTTTTCCGGTTCCCAGTACCGATATCAAGATCGTCGATCAGGATACCGGTTTGAAAGAACTTCCCCAGGGGGAGGATGGTGAAATTGCTATTTCCGGACCCCAGGTCATGGTGGGGTACTGGAACCGTCCCGACGCAAATGCAGAAGTGTTCCGGGAGATTGACGGCCGTCGTTTCTTCCTCACCGGTGATATCGGCAATATCGATGCCGAGGGCTATATCACCATTACCGATCGCAAGAAGGACCTGATCCTGGTCGGGGGTTTCAACTGCTATCCCCGAGAGGTGGAAGAGGTCCTCTATGGCCATGAAGATGTTCTCAACGCCGCTGTCGTGGGTATTCCCGACGAAAAGAGCGGGGAATCCGTCAAGGCTTTTGTACAGCTGGCGCCCGGTGCAACCGTTACCGAAAAGGAACTGCTCGCTTACTGCAAAGAGCGTCTGGCCGGTTATAAACGGCCACGGTCCATCGAATTCCGGGATGAGCTGCCGGTTTCCGTTGTCGGCAAAGTGCTGCGGCGCGTCCTGCGCGACGAGGAGCTTAAAAAATAGCCCGACATCGATATCCCCCCGCCTGTGACAGCCACATCCCAACGGTCGCCTGCACGGCACATGTCATGGAGGGGGAAGCGGACGGGTCATCGCCCCGTCCGCTCCTGCTTGAAGGGGTCCGTGGGATCAGCCGATGGCGATCAGCGGATCCGCCGTCTGCACCGCGTCATCCACCGTCACGAAAATATCCGTGATTTTTCCGCCCCAGGGCGCTTTTACCTCGGTCTCCATTTTCATCGCCTCCAGAACCAGCAGGGTCTGATGCTCTTCCACCACATCCCCCACCGCTGAATGGATCTTCAACACCTTCCCCGGCAACTGGGCCTTGACCTGTTGACTGGTGGATCCGCTGGCAATGGCCGATCCAGGAGATGACGCCGGCGCGGCAGCGGTCTGAACCGTCTGCTGGGTTGTCTGTACCACCTGTGGTGAAGCGGCAGCTGCAGCCGCCACGGACGGCGTGATGACGGCCCCCGGCTGACTGTTGCCAACCACTACCGAATAGGATTTGCCACCGACCGAAACAGAGTAGATGTTGCTCTGGGAAGCCTGATCCCGGTATCTGGATGTCGAAACCTGGATCGGGAGCTCCACCTCTTTCTTCTCCTTTTTACGCACCTGCTGTTTGGATTTGCCCTGGAGGAATTCGAGCCCCTTGTTCTCACAACTGGCGATTATGAAGATGTTTTCGTCGTTCACCGGCAGGTTGTTAGCCTGGAGGATCTTGGTTGCCTTCGGAATCCCCGGTTCCAGTTCATCCAGGGGATCTCCCGTGAAAACCGGCTTGCCCAGCTGCTCCGAAGAGAGTCGGACAATCTCCGGATCCGGCGGCACCGGCGTTCTCCCGAAATAACCCAGGACCATCTGGCCGTAGGCAGGATTGATTTTCTTCCATTTGCCCATGGTGACGTTCAGATAGGCCTGCTGGAAATAAAACTGGGAGACCGGCGTTACAGAAGAGCCGAAACCACCCCTGCGAACCACCTCCGTCATCTCCTTGATGACTTTTGAGTAGAGATGCAGGGTCTGGGTATCCCGCATCATCATGGTATTGGCCGTCAGGGCACCCCCCGGCATGGGTGAGAGCACCACCTTGGGTGACACCATTTTAGCTTCCGGCGGATAAAAATAGTCCTCCATTGCCTGCTCGAAGACCTCTTCCGCCACCAGCACCTTATCGATATCCAGATCCAGGGTATAGTCGGTGTCATTCAGGGTCTGCATCATGGACAGGATATCCGGCTGGGCCGTACCACCCGAAACAGGGCTTTTTGACAGATCAATCCCATCGGCACCCCCGGTAATCGCAGCCATATTCTGTGTCAAACCAAAACCAACCGTGTCATGGGTGTGAAACCAGAGGATAGTGTCGGCCGGACACATTTTACGGGCACCGGCAAAGGTTTTGCGTATCTTCTCGGGATTGGCGGTTCCGGTGGCGTCCTTGAAGCAGATGGAATGAAACGGAATGTCCGAATCCAGGATCTCCCGCAACCGGGAGAGATAGAACTCGGCCGTATGGGCGCCCACACAGCCGGGCGGCAGTTCCATGATCGTGATCACGATCTGATGATGCAACCCGTGATGGGCAATCCGCTCCCCTGAATACTGCAGGTTGCGGATATCGTTCAAGGCGTCAAAATTGCGGATGGTTGTCATCCCATGTTTTTTAAACATTTTAGCATGGAGATCAATCATATCCCTGGGTTGCTGGCTGAGTGCCACCACATTGATTCCCCTGGCCAACGTCTGAAGATTGGCCGCCGGACCGGTTGTTGCCCGGAAGCGGTCCATCATGTCAAATGCAGACTCGTTGCAGTAAAAAAACAGACTCTGAAACCGGGCACCGCCCCCCGCCTCAAGATGGGTTATCCCTGCATCCACCGTCGCTTCAATCGCCGGCAGAAAATCATCGGTTAATACACGGGCACCAAATACCGATTGAAAGCCGTCACGGAACGAGGTGTCCATGAATTTAATTACTTTCTTACTCACTGAATCTCCTTGAGACACGACAGAAGCCGGCTGAATCCCGAGACCGGTCCTGACAGGTTTGTTCGTGGGTTGACAAAATATTCACTCCTGAAACCCCTTTGATCCATCGTTTTGTCGAATTTCCCGCATACCGTGCAGTATGCTGTCTGGAAAGGCATTCAACCGGCAACCGATGGGTTTCAGTCATGAAACATGAGATGACACCGTGCACTTCTTCCGGTTTTTCGCTGTATTTCTCAAAATCCCTTTTGCTTGATTCGAGAATGGTCGAAACCATGTTATCGCAAGAGCAGTGCCAAGCCCAGGTATATTTTTTATCATTCTTTATTTCAATATGATAAAGCATCCAATCCGGGGCTCACAGTCTCTCCATATCGTAGATATTTATCATTTTATCGATATTTCTCAAAAATCAAAGCAGCGGAAATCAGACTGTTTCTCAGTAACCGGGTGCACCCAATATGTGTGAGTACCGGTAAGCGGAAAGAGGTTGTTTGTTCAGAAAACCTTGGAAGCCAGGGATGGCTTCCAGGAGCTCCAAGGATGGATTCATGCGTTTTTCTGAATCAATAACCTCTTGAAGCGCTTATGATCGCAACCCCACATGTTTTTTGGTGCACCCCAGCAACCCGTAAAATTGACAATTGCCCACGCTTTTTGTAGCTTGATATCGAAATCAGATCACATCTCCCGGAAAAATCCCGTTTGCAGACCGGGTCAGACATATCTGTTTTGATGACAGACACCGTGGCTCTATGTGAACCCGATACCGGATTCAACATTTATCGGGCTATACTGACTATTTTACTATAGGATACCAGACAATGACAACCCAAAGAGATATTCGCTATCAAAAAGACTTTATTGTTTCCTGGTCCGAACTTCATAGAGATGCCAGGGCCCTTGCCTGGCGTCTGCTGGATAAAAGTCCGTGGAAAGGGGTGATCGCTATCACACGGGGAGGCCTGGTTCCCGCAGCCATTGTTGCCCGTGAACTGGACGTGCGGCTGGTGGATACCATCTGCGTGACCACCTACGATGAGCAGGCCCAGGGCCGATCTGAGATTTTAAAGGGATTTGAGGGCGACGGAGCAGGATTTCTTCTGATCGATGATCTGGTCGATACCGGTGCGACGGCCAAAATCGTCAAGGAGCTGGTTCCGAAAGCACATTTTGCAACGGTCTATGCAAAGCCTTCGGGCAGACCCCTCGTCGACACCTTTATTACAGAAGTCAGCCAGGACACCTGGATCCGGTTTCCCTGGGATATGGAACTGGGGTACTCCCAGCCCATCGCTGTGCGCTGACGCCGAGCATCGCCGCTTCGCGACGGATCCACACGGAACCATCTCCATGGCAGCCCCCCTTCCGGATAAAAAACAGCAACCCGACTGGAGCAATCCTGCCGGGCATACCCACCTGGATTTCCCGCCCGGTCACCCGATTTCAAAAAACTTTGATCTATTACTAAAATTTTTGAACATACTTCAACTAGAAGTTGACAATTTCCTGTAGAATCTGATGTATTGATGATGGATCACAAGCGGCGACCCAGCGCAGAGATCCGGCCGAGCGGGACCAGGAGGGACAACAGCGACTGTGGAGGAACACTATCATGGGCAGGGACATCAATCTGAAGTGTGTTATCTGTGGTAAGACGTACCGTCCGGACCAGGTGGATTACGTCTGTCCGGATCACGGCACCGAGGGTATTCTGGATGTGCAGTATGACTATGACGCCATCCGGAAACAGATCAGCCGGGCATCTTTGAAACAGAATCCGGACACCACCATCTGGCGTTACAAACCCCTGTTACCGGTCAACTCTGACTCCCCGGTGCCGCCCCTCGCGGTTGGATGGACACCGCTCTACGATGCGGTCAATCTCGCGCAGAGACTGGAGTTGAAAAAAATCTGGGTCAAGGATGAGGGTCGACAGCCGACGGCCTCCTTCAAGGATCGCGCCAGTGCGCTGGCCATCGTGAAGGCCCGGGAGCGGGGAACGGAAATGATCACCACAGCCAGCACGGGCAATGCAGCCGCTGCGCTGAGCGGTCTCTGTGCTGCCATGAATCAGAAAAACACGATTTTCGTGCCGGAATCGGCTCCCCAGGCCAAGATTGCTCAGCTGCTGGCATTCGGGTCCACTGTCATGCTGGTCCGGGGAAGCTATGATGAGGCTTTTGACCTCTGCATGCAGGCCGCTGCGGAATATGGCTGGTACAACCGCAATACCGGGTACAACCCCTATATGACCGAAGGCAAGAAAACCGCAGCCTTTGAAATATGCGAGCAGCTGGACTGGCAGGTTCCCGACCGTATCTTTGTCAGTGTGGGCGATGGCTGTATCATCGGCGGCATTCACAAAGGCCTTAAGGACCTGAAAGCCATGGGCTGGATTGATGAAATACCGGCGTTGGTCGGTGTACAGGCAGAGGGGAGCAGTTTTCTCTACCAGGCCTGGAAGCACGACGAAGATGTCCTGACCAAGGCACCGGTTCAGCCCCGCACCTTGGCAGACAGTATCAGTGCCGGTCTTCCCCGGGACCGTTTAAAAGCAATGGCGGCTGTCCGGGAGACCGGGGGGGAATTTATCGCCGTCAGCGACACGGAGATCCTGACCGCCATGATCGACCTGGCCCGGGGGGTGGGGGTGTTCTCCGAACCGGCCGGGGCTGCTGCCTATGCCGGACTGGTCAGGGCTGTCAGTGAAGGTCGATGCCCCAGAGACGAAACCGTGGTGGTGATCAACACGGGCAACGGGTTGAAGGACATACCGGCAGCCATGACTGCGGTCGAGCAATCGGGAACACGACCTTTCCAGGTGGAACCCCGGCTTGAATCAGTGAGGCAGATCGTATCCCGATGGGAATAACGCACCCATGCCCTGAGAGCAGGGTATTCGGGATTCAACAGCCGACCGGTCGACAGGAACCTGTCACACCATTTCAGTTACTTGTTTTGTAAAAAACGCATGCCATCGATTGCGAGGAGAAAAGATGATCGATCTGACCGTATATCCCGACATCCTGGAAAGAGCTGTCGGCCGGGCGAGGGAAAAAAATATCATTATCCCGACTTTCAAACAGCAGCGGGACCCGAGTCTGATCCCGGACCGGATTGTTGAAAAACTGAAGCCGATCGGACTCTGGGATATCAACCCCCTCAACCTTTTCCGCATTTCGTGGCACAATCAACCCCTGGAAAGCGGAGGTGGTTTTGGCGGGGTCAATTTTCTGGAGTTCCCCAAGGAGTTGACCGGGGTGGATGCCCGTATCGTCGCCCTGGTTGGAAAATGGTTTCCCACCGGTGCCCACAAGGTGGGTGCCGCTTTCGGCTGTCTGGTCCCCCGGCTGGTCACCGGGCAATTCGATCCCACCACGCAGAAATCAGTCTGGCCCTCGACCGGCAACTATTGCCGTGGCGGTGCTTACGATGCGGCGCTGCTGGCTTGTGACTCCATTGCCATTCTTCCTGAAGAGATGAGCCAGGAACGGTTTGACTGGCTGAAGTCCGTAGCCGGTGAGGTCATTCGCACCCCGGGCTCTGAGAGCAATGTCAAGGAGATCTTCGACAAGTGCTGGGAACTGCGCAATTCCGGTGAGGACCTGTGTATTTTCAACCAGTTCGACGAACTGGGGAACTATCTCTGGCATCATGAAATCACCGGACCCGCCATGGAAGAGGTTCTGCATCAGATCATGGGTGAGAAGGACCGGTTCCGGGGCCTGGTTTCAGCCACCGGATCCGGCGGTACGATCGCGGCGGGGGACTATCTCAAAAAGCAATACCCCCTGAGCAAAAACGTGGCCAGCGAAGCCCTGCAGTGCCCAACCCTGCTGTATAACGGCTTCGGCGCGCATCGCATCGAGGGAATCGGGGACAAGCACATTCCCTGGATCCACAACGCGAAAAACACCGATCTGATTACTGCGATTGATGATGAGATTCCCATGAGCTTGATTCGGCTCTTCAATGAACCCGAAGGCAGGAAGCTGTTGAAACGGAAAGGGGTGGCCCCGGACCTGGTGGACAACCTGGACCTGGTTGGCATTTCCGGGGCATCCAACCTGGTCAGTGCCATCAAGTTTGCCAGGTATTTTGAAATGAGCCACCGGGATGTGATCGTAACCGTATTGACGGACTCCATGGACCTCTACGGCAGTCGACTCAAGGAACTGAATACGGAACGGGGGGCATTTTCAGCAACCGATGCAGCCATTGCCTATGAACAGAGACTTCAGGGTTTGACCATCGACTTCATGGAGGAACTGACCTATTACGGACGTAAGCGGATTCACAACCTCAAATACTACACCTGGGTCGAACAGCAGGGCAAAACCCATGCAGAGATCCAGGAACAGTGGAATAACGATGAATACTGGACCGGCATTGTCCAGTCCGTTACTGCAATGGACGAATTGATTGACAGTTTCAATGAACAGACCGGTCTGCTGAAAACACTTTGATCAACCGCTGCAAAGCGGGTATTCTATATACACAAGCATGCCCAGGGGGCAAACACACGAAAGGAGTGGAAATGTCGTTGGATTTTAAAGCGATTCTTGAAAAAGCCGAAGCTTACAAACCTCAGATGTCAGCATTTCTGCGGGATATGATTGCCATTCCCAGCGAGAGCTGTGACGAAGAGCGCGTCATCCGGCGGATCAAAACAGAAATGGAAGCCGTGGGATTTGACCGGGTGGAGATCGACCCCATGGGAAACGTGTTGGGATATATCGGTCACGGCAGTCACCTGGTCGCCATGGATGCCCACATTGATACGGTCGGGATCGGCAACCCGGAGAACTGGAATTACGACCCCTACACCGGCTACGAAGATGAGGAGATCATCATCGGCAGGGGCGCCAGCGACCAGGAGGGCGGCATGGCCTCGATGGTTTATGCCGGCAGGATCATCAAGGACCTCAACCTGCAGAACGACACCACGCTGCTGATCACAGGCACGGTCCAGGAAGAGGATTGTGACGGCCTCTGCTGGCAGTACATGATTGAAGAGCGTGGCATCCGACCGGAATTTGTGGTTTCCACCGAACCCACATCCTGTAAGATTCATCGGGGTCAACGGGGAAGGATGGAAATCCGGGTGGATGTCAGGGGCATCAGCTGCCATGGATCGGCACCGGAACGCGGGGATAATGCCATCTTTAAGATGGCGCCGATTCTGCTGGAACTGCAGGAATTGAACAACAACCTGATCACCGACAATTTCCTGGGCAAGGGGTCACTGACGGTTTCAGAGATATTTTACACCTCTCCCTCCCGGTGTGCCGTTGCCGACGGCTGCAGCATCTCCATCGACCGGCGCCTGACCCATGGCGAAAGCTGGGAATATGCACTCGATCAGATCCGGAACCTGCCGGCCGTCAAAAAGGCGAAAGGCGTCGTATCCATGTATGACTATGCCAAACCCTCCTTTACCGGTCTGGTTTATCCGACGGAAGCCTATTTTCCGTCCTGGGTGCTGGAGGAGGATCACCCGGCCTGCCAGACGCTGGTGGAATCCTATCGGGGGCTGTTCAGAGAGGAGCCGGTGGTTGACAAGTGGACCTTCTCCACCAACGGTGTTTCCATCATGGGTCGCTACGGGATTCCCTGTATCGGTTTTGGCCCGGGTCATGAAGATCAGGCCCACGCACCCAATGAAAGGACCTGGAAGCAGGAACTGGTCAAAGCGGCAGCGCTTTATGCCGCGATTCCATCTACCTACCTGAAGATGCGATAACCCCGATTCGAGGATCGGGAATGGGCATCGGCAGGATTGCGTTTGATTCAGGAGAAAGAGGGTATGGGAAGTTTCGCTGTGGTAGCAATCGGCGGAAATTCGCTGATACGTGATAAGAACCGGCGACGGGTCGAAGATCAGTACCTGGCGATTGTCGATACGGCGAAAAGCCTGGTCGATATCATTGAGGCGGGCTACCGGATTGTAGTCACCCACGGAAACGGGGCACAGGTGGGCTTTATCCTGCGTCGCTCGGAAATCGCTTTTAAGAGTGAGGGGCTCCATTTTGTACCGCTGGTCAGCTGTGTTGCCGATACCCAGGGGGCAATCGGCTACCAGATCCAGCAGGCACTGAATAATGAATTCACCCTGCGCGGCATCCGGCAGCAGGCCGTCACCATCGTGACACAGGTCAAGGTGCATGAAGACGACCCGGCCTTTAAAAACCCGACCAAACCCATCGGGGCTTTCTACTCAGAAGAAGAGTTCACTTCGCTGCAGGCATCCCACCCGGACTGGATCATGGTGCAGGATGCGGGCAGGGGATATCGACGGGTCGTTCCGTCCCCCAGTCCGGTAGAAATCATCGAACGCAAAGCCATCCAGACACTGGTGGACAACGATTTCTGCGTGATCGCTGTCGGGGGGGGCGGCATCCCGGTGCTGGATACAGGGGGCGCCCAACTGAAGGGGATCGATGCGGTGATCGACAAGGACTATTCTGCAGCCTTGCTGGCAAAAGACCTGCAGGCGGATACCCTGATCATTTCAACCGGTGTTGACAGTATCTGCCTTCACTATGGGACACCGGAGGAGAAGCCGCTCTCCAGGATGACGCTCTCCGAGACCCGCGGATACATCGAAGAGGGGCATTTTGCGGCAGGCAGCATGCTCCCGAAAATCAAGGCGATTGTCCAATTTCTGGAGCAGGGCGGGCAGAAGGCCATCATTGCCCAACCCCAGCATCTGAAACAGGCCCTGCAGGGAGAGATCGGCACCTGGATCGTTCAGGACTGAGGAGCGCTATGGATGGACTCGTGCATTTCTTGAAAGATTCAACTCTCCGGAACGATTTTGATTAATCAAGGTACCCTTAATTCAATGCTATTTAGTTAAGCTTTAAATCCCGAGTCTGTAATGGAACCGTTTCAATTGCGGATCCGTTTCAAGATGATCTAAAACTTGCTGCGCTGAGAGCCCAAAACTCGCTTTGCTCAAACAATTGGCCCTCGGCCGCTTCGCTTCGTTCAGATCATCTAAGAAACGTCTCCAAGCAATTCAAACAGGTCCATCGCAGACACTCAGCAAGCGGCATAACTAAATGACATTGACCCTTAATTGAATATGTAACGTAGAAGTTTTCATGCCAGCATCGGAGCAGGGGCCGGACCCTTCACCGATGGCACGCAGAACCTGGGGAATAGGTACAACGGTTTTTGGAAAGCTTGACCCGATGTCGGTCTGACACGGAAGGAGATTAAATGGAGTTCACCCTGAATGGCAAAACAATCGGTTTCGATGGCGACAGTCAGCTGTCTCTCCTGTCCTTTTTAAGGGAACAACAGCATCTGACGTCGGTGACGGATGGCTGTTCGGGCCAGGGAGCCTGTGGCGCCTGCCTGGTGGAAATGAACGGCAAAGCGGTCCTGGCCTGCCGCACGCTGATGGAAACCGTCGCCGGAGCCAGTATCGTCACCATTGAAGGATTTCCCCCCCGGCTGCGGGACACGCTGGCCAGAGCCTTTGTCGTAAAGGGCGCGGTCCAGTGCGGGTTCTGCACTCCCGGATTCCTTTCTCGAACGCGAATCCTGCTGCAAAGCAATCCCGACCCCACCCGGCAGGAGATCATCAAGGCCCTGGCACCCCACATGTGCCGCTGCACCGGCTATGTCAAGATCGTCGACGCCATCTTGCTGGCGGCACTTTCCCTGCGGGAAAACAGGGAGATCGAACTCCTGGATACCGGCTCGCTGGGCGAGAGCCTGCCCAAATACGATGCCTATCGCAAAGCCATCGGCCAGAGCGACTTTGTAGCCGACATCCGGCGTAAAGACATGGTCCATGGCGCCCTGGTATTCAGCGCCCACGCCCGGGCAACCGTGCGCGGGATCGACACGGCCGCCGCCGAAGCCATGCCCGGTGTTCTCCGGGTTTTCACCAGCAGGGATATTCCAGGGGCGCGAATCACCGGGCACATCAAGGATGACTGGCCCCTGATGATCGAGGAAGGGGAAACCACCCGCACGATCGGCGATGTTCTGGCCGGCGTTGTCGCGGAGACAGAAGCGATCGCCCGCAGGGCCGCAGAACTCGTGTCCATCGAGTATGAGGTCCTGGAACCGCTGACCGATATGCTGGCAGCCGAAAACAGTCCCATCCGGGTCCATGAACAGGGGAATCTCCTGAGCGAAATCCGTCTCAAGCATGGTGAAGAGATCGCCACAGCGCTGGCTGCCTCCGCCCACGTTGTCACGGCCACATACGAGACCCAGCGCGTGGAGCACGGTTTTCTAGAAACGGAAGCGGCGATTGCAGAGCCCTGGGAGGATGACGGCATCCGGATCTGTGTGCAGAGCCAGGGGATCTACGAGGATTGCCGCTGTATTGCCAGTATCCTGAACCTGCCCCGGGAAAAGGTCGATGTGACGCTCATTCCTTGCGGAGGGGCCTTTGGCGGCAAGGAAGACCTGACCGTCCAGGGACATGCCGCGCTTTTCGCCTATCACTTGAAACGACCGGTCCTGGTTCGTCTCGATCGCGGGGAGTCCCTGCGGATGCATCCCAAACGCCATCCCATGATCATGAGGTATCAACTGGGGTGTGATCGGAATGGTCGACTGACCGCCCTCAAAGCCGATATCACGGGTGACACGGGCGCCTATGCCTCGCTGGGAGAGGCCGTCCTGGGACGCTCCGCCAGCCATGCCGCGGGCGGATACTACGTTCCTACGGTGGATATTGTCGCCCGGGCGGTGTACACCAACAATGTGCCCTGTGGTGCCATGCGGGGATTCGGGGTCAACCAGGTGACCTTTGCCATGGAAAGTGCGGTGGATGAACTCTGCGAAATCGGGGGTTTCGATCGCTGGCAGTTCCGTTATGACAACGCCCTGGCCAACGGTCTCCAGACGACGACCGGGCAGACCCTCATCAGCGGGGTGGGTCTGAAAGAGACACTGCTGGCGGTCAAAGAGGATTTTCAGCAGGCCCGGTACGCCGGACTGGCCATCGGCATCAAGAACATCGGTTTCGGGAACGGACTGGTGGACGAAAGCGATGTTAAAATCGAGATCCTCTCGGCGACCCGCATCATTCTGCACCATGGCTGGACCGAGATGGGCCAGGGGATCGACACCGTCGCCATCCAGATGTTCTGTGAAGCAACAGGGATCGAAACCCCCGGCATCATTGAGATCGCGCGCAGCACAGCCGCCGGCATCGTGGGGGGCACCACCACCGCCAGCCGGGGGACCTTTCTCCTGGGAAATGCCATTATCGATGCCGCCCGGCAGATCAAAAAGGACCTGCAGCAGGCAACCCTCGCAGACCTGGCCGGAAAGACCTACTGGGGACGGTGGCGCTGCGACTGGACCAATGAACCTGGCTCCAGCAAGACATCCATCACCCACGTGGCGTATGGATACGCCTCCCAGGTAGTCATCCTGGCAGATGACGGATCCGTGCAGAAGGTGGTAGCGGCCCACGATGTGGGAAAAGCCATCAATCCCCGTCTTCTCGAAGGGCAGATCGAGGGTGGCGTCGTCATGGGGCTGGGGTACGCTTTTTCGGAAGAGCTGCCCATGGAGAACGGACAGCTCAAGACGACCCGCTATGGAAAACTGGGCATCCCCAGGATCAAGCAGGTACCTGAAATTGTGGTCAAGCTCATCGAGGTGCCGGACCCTTATGGACCTTTTGGCGCCAAAGGGGTGGGCGAAATAGGGCTGGTACCGACGGCAGCAGCGGCAGCCAACGCACGGTTTCAGTTCGATGGTAAACGGGTGTATCGACTACCCATCAAACCGGTTAAAGTATGACAATCTATCTCAAGGATGCCAGTTTTATCGACTGGCAGACAATGGTTTTCCAGAAGGTTCATCTGGCGGTTTCGCCGGGTGTCAACCAGCCAGTCACGGTGATCGACAGCATCCCTACCGAACCGGATGCCCATTCAGGGGATCTCATCCTGGATTGCGACGGAAAACTGGTGACCCGTTCATTCGGCTGTGGACACCATCACATTTACTCGACCCTGGCCCGGGGGATGCCGGCACCGGCCCGTTCACCCCGTAACTTCCAGGAGATACTGCAGTTCGTCTGGTGGCACCTGGACAAAAACCTGGATCTGGAAATGATCCGCGCCAGCGCCCTGGCATCGGCGCTTCATTGTGCCAGAAACGGCGTGACATTCGTCATCGATCACCATGCATCCCCGTTTGCCGTCGAAAATTCCCTGCAGACCATCCGGGATGCCTTTGACCTGGTCGGGGTGTCCCATCTGCTCTGCTATGAGATGTCGGACCGGGATGGGGAGTCCGTCACCGAAAAGGCCCTGGCGGAAACAGAGGCTTACCTGAAGGAAGGGAACCAGGGCCTCGTCGGTCTCCACGCCTCGTTTACGGTGGGAGACACCCTGCTCAGAAAAGCGGCAGATCTGGCTGTAAAATACCGGACCGGCATCCACGTGCATGTGGCCGAGGACCGGTCCGACCAGGAACACTGTCTCAAGACTTACAATCAAAGGGTGATTCACCGTTTCAATGAGATGGGTCTCCTGGATCACCCCCGGACCATCCTGGCCCACTGCCTGCATCTGGACCGGGAGGAAAAAGGCATCCTGGCCGCATCCAGGGCCTGGGTGGCTGAGAATGTCGAAAGCAATCTCAACAACAATGTCGGTCTGACCGACTACCGGGACTATGGGCCGCGGATCATGCTGGGCACCGACGGCATGCACTCGGACATGCTGCGCAGCGCCAAGGCCGCTTTTTTCGTAGGACAGGGAACCGAGGCCATCGGCTTCCCCGATATCTATCAGCGATTCAGAAATATCCATCACTATCTCGCTGCGAACCAGATCAGGGGGGACGGGGATAACAACCTGGTAATCCTGGACTATGATTCCCCGACGGAGATCCATGGAGAGAATTTCCTGGGCCATTTTGTTTTTGGGATCGACTCCCGGCACGTGGAAAGCGTCATTGCCAACGGGGAACTGATCGTTCAAAACCGGGAACTGCAAACCATGGACGAAGACGAAATACTGACCTTTGCCAGGGAGATGGGATCCGCCCTGTGGCGCAAACTACAGGCGTGATTCCCCCATATATAATATCAATGTCATTTAGTTAAGCCGCTTGCTGCGTGTCTGCGATGGACCTGTTTGAATTGCTTGGAGAAGTTTCTTAGATGATCTGAACGAAGCGAAGCGGCCGAAGGCCCAATTGTTTGAGCAAAGCGAGTTTTGGGCTCTCAGCGAAGCAAGTTTTAGATCATCTTGAAACGGGTCCATTGCAGACACGGGATTTAAAGCTTAACGAAATGGCATTGACTTATTACCTACTACACCGGACGGAAAGCTTTATTTCAAAAAATAAAGAACCCGGCTCACCCCATTACTTGAGTCAGGGGTGTCAATACCCGTAAGTAATTGAAAGAATGGGGTGTGCGTGATCTTCAGCAGGAGGGTGAGGTCAACGACCGCCTTTCGGGTGCTTCCTCTCGGCAGCGGTATCCAGAAACCGGATGAACGTTTTCGGGTCGCTGATGCCGGATGTCTTCGCCAGCACGTGATCATCCGGAGACAACATCACATAAAAGGGCAGGGCGATGGTCTTGAATCGATCCACCTGCAGGTTCTGGTTTTCAAGATGGTTATCACCCCCGTCCGTATACAGCCGTACCAGGTGAAACTGGTTTTTGAACCGCGCATGAACATCCGGGTGGCTGAATGTGTTCTTTTCCATCCAGCGGCAGTTGATACAGGTATACCCGGTAAAATCCACAAAAACAGGCTTACCGTCTTTTTGGGACTGTTCAAGGGCCGATGCCAGGGTTGCATGCCAGGTCAGTGTGCCCGCTTTTTCAAGGGCATTTATCCCCACCTCAACGGCCGGCCTGCCGGTCCGGATGATAGCCGGTGGCAGGTAGGATTCCGTCCAGTTGTCCAGTGGTCTGCCGATACTGCCATAGCTGAAATAGAAGACCGCCGTCAGCAGCAAGGTCGCCGGGATCCATTTCCAGGGTCGGTGAATATCGGTGGAAATCCCCGGCACCGGGAACACACCCAGTACGACCAGGCTCATGCATAACGCCAGGATCGCCCAGATACCGAGGACCACGGTCCGGTTCAGAAGCCCCCAGCCCCAGACCAGGTCGGCATTGCTCAGAAATTTGGTCACCGCAACCAGTTCCAGCAGACCCAGCATGAACTTGAGCCTGATCATCCAGGTCCCGGATTTGTTCCGGACGGACTGGAGCCATCCGGGAAACAGGGCCAGAAAGAGAAACGGCAGGGCGAACACGGTCGAAAAAACCAGCATCCCGATGATCGGCCAGAGCCACTGGCCATATGCGGCAGCCACCAGCAGCGTTCCGACAAACTGAACCGTGCAGGTAAAGGCTGTCAGGGTAAAGGTGGTACCCATGAGCACCACACCCAGGATCCCGCTTCCGCGACGGGAGATCCTGTCCACCTTCTGTGTCAGGCCGAAGGGCATCTGGAGTTCGAAGAAACCCATCAGACTGAAGGCGAACACCGTGAACAGCAGGGCGATCCCGATATTGATCCAGGGATTGGTTGCCAGCCGGATCGCTGCCGCCGCTCCGACCAGGGCCGCCATCACCAGGCCGATCAGGGTGTAGGTGACGATAATGCCCAGACAGAAGACCACAGCCAGCACCACCCCGTTCCGGTTGGTCCGCCGGGCCTGATTTGAAAAATAGGATACCGTTACCGGAATCATGGGAAAGACGCAGGGGGTCAGCCAGGCTGCCATTCCCATGACCACCGCCAGGAGAATAAAGGCCCAGAAGCCTTCTGACAGCGCCGACGCC
>JAHJRI010000178.1 GCA_018830885.1 bacterium
CAGCAGGCGCTGGTTAAAAGCGAAGAAAAATACCGGATGCTGGTGACCCAGATGAATGAAGGAGTGGCCATCCTGGATCCGGATCTTCGGCTCACTTTTGTCAATCCCAATCTGATGCGGATCACCGGCTATACCGAAGATGAGGTGCTGGATCGATCAGGCTTGAGTTTTCTGGATCCCGAGAGCCATGGGATCATCAGGCAGGCAATCCTGTCTGGAGACTCATCCGGCACGCGTTCCATGGAAATCGAACTGCTCAGGAAAAACGGTGGCCAGATTCCCATGCTGGCCTCGGCTGTACGCATTCTGACGGACAATCGGCTGGAGGGGTTTATTGTCATCCTGTCAGATATTTCGTCACTCAAAACGGTGGAAAAAAACCTCAAGGAACACCAGGAACATCTCGAAGAGCGGATCAACCAGCGCACCCGTGAACTGCAAGCGGCTAAAATACAGGCCGAGTATGCCAACCAGGCCAAAAGCGAATTTCTGGCCAACATCTCCCATGAACTGCGGACCCCCATGCACCACATTCTGAATTATTCGAGGTTCGGGCTCACAAAATTTACACGGGTGCCCCTGGAGAAACTGATCCACTATTTCAGTCAGATCAGAAAAACGTCCGAGCGCCTGATGCTGCTTCTCAACGATCTGCTTGATCTATCCAAACTGGAGGCGGGCAAAATGGAATACCAGATGGACAGAACCGATCTGATTCCACTGATTGAAGAAGCAACCGCCGAGTTTAATATGATCCTTGCGGAAAAAGGGATCACCGTGGGGATAAAAAGGCCCGATTTTATCACTTTCGCCGTTTGCGATCGGCTCAAGATCGGCCAGGTGATGCGAAACCTGATTTCCAACGCTGTCAAGTACTCTCCGGACGGCAGTGTTATCTCCATTCAGGTCAAAAAGACCGCTCTGCAAAAAGCCAACGCCAGGATCAACGGGATCGAGGTCATCATTGTTGATCAAGGTATCGGTATTCCGCAAAATGAACTGGATCTGATATTTGAAAAGTTTTCCCAGGGTTCCAAAACCAAGAACGGAGCCGGTGGCACCGGCCTCGGGCTCTCGATCTGCAGGCAGATTATTACGGATCATCAGGGCATTATCTGGGCAGATTCTGCGAATGAAAACGGAACTGCTTTCCATTTCACGCTGCCGCTTGCCTGATGTCCCTTCTGTCTGTTAAACCGGTTCCATAGCAACCGGGTTTTCTGATCTGGGATCACGGGCAGCCCGGTCCCATATCACCTGAGGGGTCTCTTCATGAAGCAACTGTTTTTGAAAATCAACTGTTTTTTCGAAAAAATACCGGATCGTGTCCGGCACCATCGCTGGAAAATCTGGATCGGGTTCCTGCTCTGCCTGATATTGATGAGTGTCGGTCTCCCGCGCCTGAAATTCGATATGTCCATGGAGTCCTGGTTCAGAAAAAGCGATCCGGTGGCCGTGGCCTTCAACCGTTTCAAGAACAGTTTTGGTGGTGACGATTCGGTCTATATCGTTTACCGGGCAAAAGACGGGGATGTCTTTTCAGAAAAATCGCTGCGGGCTGTTCAAAAAATACAGGAAGATCTGCTGAACGCCACCCTGGACATCAAAGCAGCGGAAACGAACATTCTCGATCACATCCTTGAAGTAAAAACCTTGATCAATGTTCGCTATATGGACGTGCAGGGAGATACGCTCATCTCCCGGGAGTTTGTCGGAGAATCCATCCCGACTGATGAGACCACCCGGGAACGACTGAGAAAACAGGCCCTGGCCCACAAGGATTACCCGCTCTTTTACCTTTCCAGGGACTCACAGTACGGAGGGATCTTTATCCGCACCGATTTCGGATCAATCCCCATCGATGAAACACCGGAATCAGGGACGGATGCTGATGAAGCCGGTTTCGACGATACATTTCAGAAGCGCCCAGGCGCTGTTGCCGGTTTCACCCGGAAGGCTCCGCCACGGTTTAAAAACACGGAGATGGAAGAATACGCCGCGTTTTCCGAAAAACTGCTTCAAATTATAAATCACTCTGAATTCGTTGACGATCTTGAACTCTTTGAAGTCGGCAATCCGATTCTGATGAAGCTGTTCAGTGATATTCTCAATATTGAGATGTCCTATATCTTCATGGCCACCCTGGTTCTGATTCTGCTGCTGCTGCTGATTCTTTTCCGCTCCTGGAGCGCCGTCATCTGGCCGATCAGCATCGTTATCCTGACAGCGCTACTGACCCTGGGTTTCCTGGGATGGCTGGATGTGACCATGAGCATGATGTTCAGTCTCCTGACCATGCTGATTCTCGTGGTCGGTGTCGCTGACGCAGTCCATATCCTCTCCGGGTATCTCTTTTTTCGCAGGAGAGCCCTGGATCATCAGGCCGCTTTGCGGGCGGTGTATGGAAAATCGGGATTTGCCTGCCTGCTGACCAGCCTGACCACCTCGGTCGGCCTGCTGGCCATGGTGTTCGTCCCCATCCCCCCCATCGCCCTCTTTGGTATTTCTGCAGCGATCGGCGTGATGACAGCGTTCGCCCTGACCGCCTTTCTGCTTCCCCTGA
>JAHJRI010000179.1 GCA_018830885.1 bacterium
ACGTTTCCCTTCAATTGACCGGAGTCGGATATTTCGTGGCGTCATCAAAGCCAGCCGGGATCTGGAAACATGCCCTTGTCCCCTGTTTTTGCTGGCGACCTGTCAATAACGGCTTTTTACCGGGGAAAGGTCCAGGGTTGGATGGGGATAGGCGCCCTCTTCCGGGTCATCCCTCATGAACGCAGGTCATAGTGTATGCCATCCCGGGCGGGAATGCAAATTCCGGCCGGGCTCAAGGCCGGAAGGTTTCATGGCAGCGCCGTATCTGTCAGCCACCGGCGCAGGGGGGAGGGGGATAAACCGGGGAAGGATCAGGCTTTAAACGCCTCATACTCTTCCAGAACATCCATCCGGTTGATACTGGCGACCGGGCAGGCAGAGCGCAGAACGACCTCTTCAACGGTACTGCCCAGGATCTCTTTTTTCTGGAAAATGCTTCCTGCATGGTGCGCCATGGCGATCAGATCGATCTCTTTTTCACGGGCGTATTTCAGAATCTCCATGTAGGGAATCCCTTCCCAGACCACCATTTCGAAATTGGAAAAGCCAGCCATCTCAGGTGTATAGATTTGCTTCATTTTGGCCTTGGCATCCAGTATCTTTTGTTCCACTTCGATCTGGGAAGGTACTTTGCCGAACTGTTGACCGGTAATGTCGACGGCATGAAACAGATGGAGTTTGCACTTGTTCTCTTTGGCGAACTTCAGGGCGAACCGGAAAGGGGGCATGGACGATTTTGTGAGATCGGTCCCACACAGTATGTTATGCAGGTCCCATAGATTTCTTTTACAGGGACGGCTGATAATCAACACGGGACAGCGTGCGGACTTTGCCACCTTTTGCAGTGTATCCCCCGTCACATTCCGGTAGCGAAGCGCCTCGGCATCCTCTATCTGTGTATGCGCGCCCATGATAATCAGGTCGATTCCCTCTTTTTTAACCTTCCGCAGAATTTCGGTGCTGGGCGCTCCGACGGTGCAGTCGATTTCAACGTTCCCATACTGATCCAGATAGTCGAGATAGGTTGTGTTGATCTGCTCTTTTACGATTTTATCGTAGTCTTCTCCATAGGTCTCTTTCTCACCCGTTTTGACATCGATGACATAGTGGCTGTATCCATGGCTGGGGGTACCGCAGACATGAAAGAGAAACAGCTTTGCATTATACTTCATCGCCATATCAAATGCATAGCAGGCTGCATCTTCGCAGTCGGGTGTGACTGTTGTTGCGAAAAGAATTTTTTTAAACATCTTGTCCTTTATGCGGTGTCATTGATTTGTTAACAAGTCTGTTTCAAAGCTGCGTTTAGCAAATGCTACGGCAAATTCCTTGTCCTGCTTGTCGGCAGCGGACAGAAAACCCGGCCCGGTCGGTTCCGTCAGTGCACAACCGTTCTGGACGCTCTCATCCTGGCTGATTTGAAGCATCACTCGTCTTCATCGAGTTTGAAATGGTCCGGTATAATGGCCATATTGAGCAGGATCGGTTTTAAAAAACTCCACTTGAGATCCATCTGATAAATTTTCGCCATATCCCGGATTGCGTCCCAGCAGTTATGACAGGGGGCTATTACCATCTTGCACCCGGTCGCCAGTATCTGGTCCATTTTGACCTGCAGTCCCACATTCCGCTGTTTGTGATAACGTCCAATACCATTGAGTCCCCCACCGCCGCCACAGCAGAAGTTATGCTCCTTTGAGGGGGTCATCTCCCGAAAATCCTCTGCAATATAACTCATAATTTCCCGGGTTATTTTCCCGAGACCGCCATTTCTGACGTAGTTACATGAATCCTGCAGTGTCACCGGTTCCTTGATCTTCTTGGCGGGATCGAGTTTCAGTTTCCCGGTTCTCAGTGCTTCCGCCACCCATTCCACATAGTGTAAGCTCTCAACCGGCGTTTTTCCGGATTTCAATCCGGCCCAGTAGGGTCCTTCCAGCACAGTGGCGCGATAGGCGTGACCGCATTCCGTTCCCACCATGCGTTTTGGCTTCAATCGGTCCATGGCGGCATACACATTTTCAGCCTGCAGTTTACAGGCCTCCCAGTCACCGGCAAACATCGCCAGACTGGTCTGTTCCCACCCTTCACTGGGGACCGTCCAGTTTTCACCGGCCAGATTGAACAGGATCGCGGCTTCCGTGATATCCTCGGGATAGTGTTTGGCCTCCCGGGCGTTCAAGGTATACATGATATCGGCATTCTCCTTGTCCACGGGAATGCTCATGCCCTTGTACTCATCAAAAATCCCTTCTTCTTCAAACTCGACGGTATCCAGCCAGTCCTCTTTGGTGATTTCCATCTGGGCTTTGAATACCCGATGCATGCCCGAGCCGATTTTCATTTCCCAGGGAACAAATCCCTGGGAGAAGCAGAGTCCTCTCAGATAGCCAAACATCACACCCATATCGATTCCGAAAGGACAGTACATGCCGCACCGATTGCAGGCGGTGCACTTGGCCCATGCCGTGTCCATGGCCATGCGCATGAATTGATTATCCACCTTGCCCTTCCGTTTGACCATCTCACCCAGGGTCGACTGGATCTTGTACGACGGGACCTGTTCTGGATCCTTGTTGTTGGCCAGATAAAAAAAACAGCTGTCTGCACACATGCCGCAATGGACACAGATCTCCAACCAGGACTTCAGGCGGGATTTAAGGGTTTTTTGGATGGCTTCCCACAAGGCATTTTGATCGACATCCAGTTCCTCCATCTCCCGATAGTATAATTTCCCACCATTATCAGCCATCAGGGCTCGTAATTCTTCTTCAGTATTAATGGGTTTTCTATTGCATAGTGTGCCTTGTGCCATAAGTCTTTACCTTTTACAGAATAATCGTGAAGGGTTTACCAGGTCAGTCCGGACCCTTTCATTCCACCGCGTTTGATCCCGAAATCCATTCCGATCTGGATCCGCGACATGAAAAAGAGAACAAAATGAGACAGTTTGGTGAACGGTATGGCGATCAACAGGATCTCTCCGGAGAGGATATGCAGGATGAGCCAGAGTTTGTATTCGAAAATCTGATGGTAAGCGATAAAACCGGTGATAAACGGTGCCACGGCAATGGCCAGAATAAGATAGTCGTATGCGGTTGTCAGGATCCGGACCTCCGGTAAAACAAGCCGTCTGACAATAAACATCACCACAGCAATCATCACCAGTATTGCCATCATATCCCCTACTGCTTCCGGTATGGTGAACAGACTGACCCCCCATTTTCGTTTCAGAATGAAGTTGTGCGCCGGCAGAAAAATAGCAGAGATTAACAGCGAGAGATGAAACCCAAAGGTGATCACGGTAAATACAGGGTGCGTCTTCCAGCCTCCCGTTCCGAAGGGAATCAGCCAGGAGACCACTGAGCGGATGGCGCCCCGGATACCATAGGAGGTGTTTACTCGGTAGGTCACCCTGTCCATTTTCCAGTCCAGTCCCCTGATATAGAGAATAATTCTGACAGTCAGACCAATAAAAAAAACGCCAAATGCCAACCAGGCTAAAGGTCCGGTTACGAACTCATACATGGGTTGCTCCCGTTTAAGTCAAAGAAAAACATCAGGTAATAATCTATTTATCCCTTTCTGAAAGAAATAACCAATAAAATCCGATAAAACAAAGGGCGAAGAGCAAAAGCCAATAGGTGACGCCTTCGGCGTGGATCAAGAAATCCTGCAACGTAAAAAAGCCGTTTTCCATGGTGGATCCGCCAGTTTAATGGGTTGATGTCTGATAGTCCTTATGTTCGTATAAAACAGGCATTTGAGAGGCAATAAACCGGAAAGCCAATATGCCGAGGGTAATCAAGAAAACGGTCAGGACAATCTCCAGACCGCTCGGAAAATAGCGATCCGCAGGTGAAAGCTGCCAGTTGAATGCCAGGATGGAGATATTGAATTTGTTGAAGACAATGCCGAGAATTGCCAAAACAGAGGTCCACTTGATCAGTCTGATATTCTTTTCCCGGGCTCCCATGGCATAAAGCAGGCTGGGTAAAAGGACAAATCCCAGCAGCTCTATGGCCAGCAGAACGCCCCACCCCGAAAAAAGATAGTGCCAGCTGTTATCCGTTGAAATCCCAAAGACCCTGATAATAAAGTACCCGGCCATAACCAGTGCCGCGGCCTTTCCAAAACCGAGAATCACCCCGTTCTTCTCCTCCAGATAGAGTGCGTCCATTTTATCGGCAAAATACCGGTCTGAAAGCCAACTGACGAAGATGACCATGGACAGACCACCGAATATGCTGGTGATGAAAAAATAGATGGGCAGGTAGCCTGAATACCAGAGAGGATGCAGTTTTGACGGTGCGCTCAAATACAAGGCCCCCAGCGAGGATTGATGCAGGGTCGATAAGACAATCCCGAATATGGTCAGCCCCATCGTCATTTTGACAGCGATGTTCCTGATCTTTCGCAGTCCCAGCCATTCCAGACCGGCCGGTGAAAATTCAAGCAGCAGGACGGTCAGATAAAAAGCGACACAGAGCCCGATTTCAAACAGGATGGACGTCGTTCCCTGGGAGACGACAAATGGATATGGGAGACGCAGTGGTCTGCCCAGGTCCAGAATC
>JAHJRI010000180.1 GCA_018830885.1 bacterium
ACGGCTATCACAGCGATTGGCTCACACACTTTTACCCCCTAAAACCCCGGTCTAAACAGGGGGAGATCGAGAAAAATAACGTAATAGATTGGTATTTAAGCTTTAATAAACCCGTTCTGCCAGATATTTTTGACAGAACTAACCATAATAAAATGGAGAAAAGATGAAAAAGTACGGATGGATGGTTTTCCTGCTGCTGGTCCTGCTGGTGGCCGGACCGTTGTATGCAGCGGATGAGAAGGAAGTGACGACCAAAGAGCAGCTGGAGATGGCCATTAAGGAGGTCGGTCTGGAAAAAGCGATTTCGATGGCGCTGGCCAGCGGCGCCCTGAGTGGGGAAGAGATCTCGGGGATCGTTTTCAGCATGCCCGATGCCAACCCGATGACCGTGGCCAGTGCTCTCGCTGAGTCCGGTGTCCCCGCAGCGGCAATCGCTTCGGCTGCCGCAGAGGTTGGGCTTAATCCTGCCATCATTGCCAGGGGAATTCAAAAAGGCGAGGAAAAACGACAGGAAGTGGCTGCAAAAGAGAAGGAAGCTGGATCACAGGATACGGCTGCCAACAAGGAGCAGGAAACAGAAAACAAGGAAACAGCAGGCACAGAGCAGGCAGCTGGTAATGAGAGAGAAACGGGGAACACGGAGACAGCAACAAATCAGCCAGCCGAGCCCACTACTGTTGCAGCCAACCAACCGACGGGAACCGGACTGGGATTTGGCGAGGATGTGGCCAACCGTCCCCAGATACCGGTAACAGGCCCTCCCGGTGGCGTTGACCCGACCGCCAATCCGGTCAGCCCGGTAAGACCCTGATCCGAGAACAATTCTGAAGATGCACATAACAGGGAAACAGGGGACATGATCATTCGTGTTCCCCTGTTTTCCGACCGGAATCCAGGACTGATTCTCAGGTCTCGTTGCACCGGGGGCATGATGGTTTCTTGCCAATGTCATTTAGTTAAGCCGCTTGCTGAGTGTCTGCGATGGAACTGTTTGAATTGCTTGGAGAAGTTTCTTAGATGATCTTAACGAAGCGAAGCGGCCAAGGGCCCAATTGTATGAGCAAAGCGAGTTTTGGGCTCTCAGCGAAGCAAGTTTTAGATCATCTTGAAACGGATCCGCAATTCAAACAGGTCCATTGCAGACACGGGATTTAAAGCTTAACTAAATGGCATTGGGTTTCTTGCAAGATCAACCCGTTGTAGCTGAAAGTTCGATAATTTTACAGAATCAAGGTGCCCTGTGGATAATTCACAGAAACGACAAAAGGTGGAATCTGAAGCGGTTCCGAAAACGGCAGTTGAATCGTTTTGATTGCAATTTAATAAAGGAGAAAGCCAGTGACCGGCAGGAAAAATAAGGTTTGGACAGGTGCAACAGGTGCCCTGTTTACCATGATGGTATGTTCCACCCTTTTGGCAGCGGGTGTTGATGAGAGTACGAAAATCAGTGATATTTTCGGGGCAAAAAGCGGCTATGTCCACCCCTATGTGTCAGCGTCGGTGGTGAGCTCCGATAACATCAACAGCACCCACACCGACAAAACCAGTGATATAATGACCGTACTGTCACCGGGCATCTGGCTGGCCGTTCCCGCCAGCCGCAATCAGCTGCTGAGCCTGGCCACATCGAGTTACACCCCCGGGGGGTTGGACCTCAGCCGGGACAAGGTGGACTATTTCCAGCGGTACCAGTTTTATCTCCTCTATGGGGCCAATATCGAGAAATATTCCGAATATGAACAGAACGATTCCATGGAGCAGAAGCTGGAGGGAATTTTCCAGTACAATTTCCGGGGGGGGCTGACCTTCGAATTTCTGGCCCAGGGCAAACAGACCAGGGACCCGGACTACCTGACCGAATCCACCAACCAGGATAATTTCATATCCGGGTTGACCGGTCTTTCGGTCTCCTATGAGCTCAGTGACATGCTGCGGCTGAGACTGGACTACACCGGTTTCAGGGTGGACTACGATACGGACACCAACAGTTTCAAGGACCGCGCGGACAACAGCTATGCGGGGTATCTGTTCTTCGTGCTCTCCCCCAAAACCGAATTGTTCCTGGAATATGAGGCCATCACGGTGGGCTATGACCGGTCAACCATCTCGGACAGCAGTCAGACCCAGATCGTCGGGGGTGTCAAATGGCAGGTGACCGAAAAATCCATGGCCAAACTCAGGCTCGGCCAGGCCACCAAGACATTTGACCGGACCGGCCTGGACCCGGTGACCGCAACCACCCTGGAGTTGACCGGCAATCACAGCTTTACCCAGAAATCATCCATCAATGTCATGGCCGGGAGCAAGCTGCGGGAATCCTCACTGGCAACTGCCGATTACGTGGTCAACCAGGTGGTCTCCGTCGGATACCAGCAGTTTGTCACCACGCGGCTGGCCGGGAAAATCAGTCTGGTGCAGGCCACTGACGACTACATGACCAATACAACCACCAGTCGCAGTGACACGGTACTCATGACCACCATCAATGCCGAGTACACCTTTAATGACTGGTTCCTGGGGGAACTCGGTGTCAGCAGTATCCAGACCGATTCAACCCTCGATACCATCGATTCGGAGCGGAATGATATTTTTGTCAGGGCATCCGCTGCCTTTTAGACCTGTTTGAAGGACACAGCGCCTCTTTCAGGGGATGTTAACCGAACACGGTACTTGCACCAATCATCAAGAAAGAAACAGGAATGAAAAAAATCGGTTTCAGTTTACTCCTGCTCCTGCTGCTGACCAGCCTCCTCCCGGCCCAGGATTACCTGGTCGGCGAGGGGGATGTTCTCAAGATAACGGTCTATGACAATGAGGACCTCCAGAGTACGGTCCGGGTCAGCGGCGAGGGCACCATCGTGGTTCCCCTGCTGGGAAAGGTCTATGTTCGGAACCTCTCCATTCCCCGTATATCTGATATTCTGGCCGCCAGGTACGCCGACGGCTACCTGAAGAATCCCCAGGTCAATGTCTTTATCGAAGACTACCGGGGCCAGAAGGTGGTCATTCTGGGACAGGTCAACAACCCGGGTCTCTTTGAACTGCGGGGCACCACCACCTTTCTGGAACTCATCTCCAAGGCCGGCGGTTTGACACAGGATGCGGGGGACAAGGCCACGATCAAGCGCACGATTGAAAAAGGAGCTCAAAGCGCCCGGGAGGTAAAGATCATCGACCTGGTCGACCTGATCGAGAAGGGGGATATCTCCAAGAACATCCTGGTCTACGACGGGGATAATATCTATATCAACAAGGCCGGGTTTTTCTTTGTGACCGGCGAGGTCAAGAAACCCGATGCCTATAAATACCGGGAAAATACCACGATCCTGAAGGCGGTTGCACTGGCCGGCGGTTTCACCGGTAAAGCCAACAAGGACAAAATAAAAATATTCCGCACCATGGAAGACCACAGCAAGGTCATCCTCGAGGCGAAAGCCGATGAGCCGGTCCAGGAAAACGATGTGATTGTGATTACCGAAAGTTTCTGGTAACCGGCGTCTGAAAAAGTCAGGTTCCCCGGGAAAACACCCCCTTGATACAGAAAGCAGTGCAGCAACATGGTTGAGAAACACAGGAAACGTGCATGGAAACCCAGGAAATACATTTAAGAGATTACTACCGGATCCTGAAGAAGCGAAAGTTCACCATTTTTACCTTTCTGGTGGTGACGGTGACCATTGTCACCATCGTCACCTTTACCATGAGCCCCCGTTACCGGGCCAGTACGAAAATGCTGATCGAGAAGAACGAGTCCAACCCCCTGGAAAACGTCACTTACACCCGGTGGGACCCTGAATTTCTCGAGACCCAGTACCAGATTATCAAGAGCTACAACGTGGCCAGGAATGTGGTCAGGACACTCTCCCTGGATACCAAATATAAACAACATTTTTTCGAGCTCGACAGCGAGAAACCTCCATTCATCCAGGAGATGGGTCAATCCATCAGCGATCTGTTCTCTCTGGTCTCTGCCTGGATCACCACCCGGACGGGGATGGATCTGTCCGAGGATCCGGGTGACAGGAAAGCCATTGAAACAGCAGCGCCCTCGGATGGCGAACTGCTGGCGGAATACCTGATCGAAAATGTCGAGATCACACCGGTCCGGAACAGCCGTATCGTTGAGGTCGCCTTTTCCGAAAAGAGCCCGGTGCTGGCCGCCATGATCGCCAACACCTTTGCCAAGGCTTACATGGACGAGGTGCTGGAAATGAACATGAGTGTTTCCAACCGCATGATCAAGTGGACCAAAAAAAAGACGGATGAAGAGCGGATCCGGCTGGAACAGGCCGAAAGAAAGCTGCAGAAGTATATGCGGGACAACGATATCATCACCGTGGAGAATAAAATCGCCATCATTCCCGAGAAACTGCAGCAGTTCAGCACAAAACTATCCGAGGCGACGGAAAGACGCAAGGATCTGGAGGAGATCGTCAATAAAATAAACAGGTTCAAGAACTCCAGTGAGCTGGAAACGCTGTCGGAATTCTCGACCAACGACTCCCTGCGGGACTTGCGGGACAAGATCCTCAAGACGGACCAGACCATCGAGGAGATGTCAAAAAAGTATGGACGCAAGCATCCCAGGATGATCAAGGCCCTGGGAGAACGGAATATCCTGCTGGCCAAACGGGAACAGGAGATCCGCCGTATTATCAAATCCAAGCGCAACGAGTATGAACTGGCGGTCTCAAGGGTAAAAAACCTCCAGAAACTGCTTTCGGATACCAAGAAGGAGGCTCTCTTTCTCAATGAAAAATTTATCCAGCACACCATCCTCAAAAGGGAGGTGGACAGCAGCAAGGTCATCTACCAGACCCTGCTCCAGGAGACCAAAAAACAGGGGCTGGCCAACCAGTCCCAGAGTATCAATGTCTGGGTCGTCGAAGCGGCCAAACCGCCCCAGGATCCGGACAGTCCCAGGAAAAAACGGAACCTCCTGCTTGGTTTGATCCTGGGGCTCTTCGGCGGTATCGGGCTCGCTTTTTTTATCGAGTACCTGGACAACACGGTGAAATCCGCCGACGACATGGAGGAAAAATTCGGGTTGACGGTGCTGGGGACGGTCTCCCAGTACAGGGAGAAGGGGAAAACCGTGGAAAGGGCCGTCCAGCAGGATTCCCTCTCCCTGATTGCCGAAAGCTACAAGGCGATCCGCACCGCCATTCTGCTCTCGGCAGCGGAAAAGCCGCCCCGCAAGCTCCTCGTTACCAGCATGTCCCCGAAGGAGGGCAAAACCACCACCTCTTCCAACCTGGCGGCCACGATTGCCATGAATCACCGGAAAGTGGTCCTGGTTGACTGTGACATGAGAAAAGCCCGGGCCCACAAGGTACTGGAGGTGGATAACGCCGAGGGTCTCAGTACCTACCTGGCAGGTGCGTCAGAGAAAGTGACCGTCATTGCCGATCCGGGGACAGTCGGCTACAGCTTTATCCCGGCCGGGCCGGCACCGCCCAACCCGGCCGAACTGCTGAGCTCGGGCCGTTTCAGTAAACTGATGAAAGCCCTGGAGCAGAGATACGATTTCATCATCCTGGATTCGCCGCCGGTGATGAACGTCACGGACAGCCTCCTCCTCTCAAAACTGGTGGACAAGGTGATCATTGTCTGTCGTTCCGGGGAGACCAATTACGACATCCTGAGCAAGGGGTTGAAACTGCTGAACAACATCAAGGCCCCGATTTTGGGGTGTGTGATCAACGGGATCGATAAAAAGGATGCCGGCTACTATTACAGTTATGAAAGCTACTACACCGCTGACAAAAGGAACTGAAGGCTGTAACCCATGATAGATCTTCATTGCCACATTCTTCCCGGGCTGGACGATGGTCCCGGAACCCTTGTTCAGTCGGTGGAAATGGCCAGGATGGCTGCGGATGACGGTATCACCCGGATCGTAGCCACCCCCCATATCGTGGATGACCAGCTCTCGATGAAGGAGGTTGGAAAATCGGTGGTAAAACTGAACAGGGCACTCAAACATCAGCAGGTACCGGTGGAAATCATCCCGGGGGGCGAAACCGCATCAGCCCTGGATCCATCCATATCAGGGGATTTTGTCATAGCCAATACCCGCTACCTGCTGCTTGAGTTTCCCCATACCCATCTGCCCCAGACGGCAAGGGAGACCCTTTTCCGGATCCGGAAAATGGGAGTCACGCCCATTATCTGCCATCCGGAACGGAACCCGTCCATCGTAGACAATCCGGGGCTCTTACTGGACCTGCTGGACGGGGATGTGCTGGTTCAGATTACGGCGGGCAGCCTCACCGGGCAGTTCGGCCGGGACGCCAGACAGTGTGCCCGTTACCTGCTGAAAAAAGGGGTTGTTACTGTCATGGCCTCCGACGGGCACGAAACCCGTGATCGCAAACCGGTTCTCTCGGCAGGCGTCAAGGCGGCGGCCCGGATACTGGGTCAAGAGAAAGCGATGGCGCTGGTCAAAACCAACCCGGCAGCCATCATCCAGGGAAAAAGGATTTATCAATGTCAGTAAATCTCAATTAAAATCATGGAAAGAGCTGCATACGGACTATTTTTCTTTTTGCTGGTGTTTTCGCCCCTGGCCTTCGGCACCGTCGAACAGTGGTCGTTGACCGTGATGGAGCTCTTGACCTTTTTTGCTCTCATTCTCCTGCTGCTGAACCGCCTTAGCAGGAAACAGCCCCTCCATCGCGTACCGGGTCTGCTGCCCCTCTGTCTGTTTCTTTGCTATCTGCTGATCCAGCTGCTGCCCATGCCGCCGGGGACAATCAAAGTAATTTCCCCTGAAACCTGGCGCATCTACCAGGAGACAGTCGGCATCCTGGATCCAACTGCCTGGATTTCCATCTCGGTCAACAGGAAAGCCGGACTCGGTGAGTTCTTTCGCTATGGGACCTATGTCTGCTTCTATTTCTTAACCATCCAGCTGCTGACAGACAAGCAGAAACTGCAGCGGACGGTTTACAATCTCATCATATTCATCTCTCTGCTGGCAGTCTTTGCGATTATTCAGAATTACACCTCTGTTGGCACCATATACTGGTTGCGGCCTGTTGTTTCAGGGAATTCGAATATTTTTGGTCCCTACGTCAATCACAACCATTTTGCCGGCCTGGTGGAGATGATTTTGCCCCTGGCCCTCTGCCTGTTTCTGTACCTCAGACCGAGAATCAGTTACAAGCAATCCTGGCGTGAAAAGATTGTCGAGCTGTTCGATGTTTATGGGGGGGAACAACACATCCTCATGGGGTTTTCCGCCATTCTGCTCACAGTCTCCATTGTACTCAGTCTCTCCCGGGGGGCATTGATCAGTGCCTGCCTGGCCCTGATGGTTATGGTGCTGTTGCTGATGATCCGGGGCCGGCAGAAGGGTAAGGGCATGCTGCTCATGTTCTTCCTGGTCGTGATTCTGTTCTCCGTCAGCTGGTTCGGGTGGGAAAACACCTTTGAACGATTTGGACAACTGAAAACCGACGAGGGAGGTCTGTATGAGACCCGCCTCGATTTCTGGCAGGACAGTCTCCAGATCATCCGGGATTTTCCGGTGACAGGAACCGGGTTCGGCAGTTTTGCCGATATCTACCCCCGCTATCGGACTGTGATTGGTGATTTTTCGGTCCTCCATGCCCACAATGACTACCTGGAACTCCTCATTGAAGGGGGCCTGATCGGGACGGTGCTCGTCCTCTGGTTTCTGGCAGTCCTGTTTTACCGGTCATACCGTGTCTTTCGACAGCGTCGGGATCCATTTTCCATCTACCTGTACTTGGGTTGTGTCACCGGCATGGTCTCTTTGCTGTTTCACAGTGTTACCGATTTCAATCTCCATATCGGGGCCAATGGACTCTACTACTTTTTCCTGGCCGGACTGCTGGTCTCCGCCGCCCATACCCGGCTGCGGGGGGCCTCAGCCGGTACCCTGTTGCTTTCGGAACCCGGGATGGGGATGAAACTGATTCCGGCTGGTCTGACCGTGGTATTCCTGTTTACCGCTTTCTTTTTCAATCTGCGCCTGATGGAGGGAAGATACCAGTTTTCTGCCATTGCAAACATCCATTTGAGCCCCCGCATGTCCCCGGCCAAAATCGAGGAGATCAGAACCATTACCGAGAGAGCGTCCCGGTTGGATCCCCTGGATGGAAAATACTACTTCGCCGTGGCCAATCTGGAGGTTCTGCAGAATAAACGTTCGGCTCTGACCAACTACCGTAAAGCCATCTATCATAACCCCCTCAACGGGGAATACCTGCAGAGAACCGGGCTGATCCTGGGTCTGCTGAAAATGAACGATGCCTCCGAACGCCTGCTGCAGGCCGGGCTCAGAAATAACAGGCACAATCCGGAGCGCTACAGAACCTATGCCGGCTGGCTCTTTGCGGCCAACCAAAAGCAACAGGGCATGGAAAACCTCAGCCGGGCCCTTTCCCTGGAATCTTCATCCTTCAGCAGACGGAAAATCAGGGAGTACATTACCACGATGCTGCTGAACGGTATCAGTGAAGCGGAAATGAGGGCGATTCTGCCGGACAAAGTCAGGCCGTTGATCGGGTTCGCCGACTATCTGGTTGAAATCGGGAAGGATGAACAGGCGGAACAGGTCTATCTGGATGCAGTAACACAGATGGGAAAGGAACAAAAAATCAATATCTGGGATTTTTATAGGGTGTTTCAGTTTTATCTGAAACGGAATCAACCGACCGATGCCCTGAACATCCTCTCCCAGGCGGAAAAATATCTGCCGGAGGATGTCCGTATCAGGATCTGGAAGGCCCGGACCTATCAGAAACTGGGCATCACCTACAGGGCCATAGAAGAGTATCAGCTGGCCCTGGCGCTGGACTCGGGGAATCAGAATGCCCAAAAGGAACTGACCCGACTCGTGAAACAGGAGCATCTCGACTGAATTCACTTACATACAGGTCTTGATGCGATTCGAAATTGTCAGCTGACTGGTTACTCTGCTTGACAGTCTGGAGTTCTATCCGTCATGCCGGACGTGATCCGGCATCCAGGCTGGCATAGCTTTGAAATAATTTTATATTCCGTATCAATCGCAGAATGACGGCATTTGAGATCGATATGATTTTTAAGTTCAGCTATTTAGAACAGAACTCCGACCTGAACAGTTATTTTTGTTTTTGGATAACAACAAGTATTTCTGGCAAACCATGAAAGCACTTCGACAAACAGTGATCAGCTACCTGGATAGGTTTTCCGGCAGTGATGAAACATTCATAGAAGAATTTGATCGATTGGTGATTGAATTCGGAAACAAGGCCTATACGGTCCTGTTTCAGATCCTGATCAACATTGATTTTGCACCTCATAAAGCTGCGGTATACTGGCGAAGGATCATCTCACACCGGGAGAACATGAGTAAAATGCTGGGCAGGGCAATCAACCTGAGAACCATTATCTGTGACTATTTCTGCTCCGTCGATGTCTCCCTGGAAAATCCCAAGATGATAGAGATCCGGTTGTTTGAAGAAAAAGAGAAAATAATGAAATACGATGACCTGACCGGTCTTCACAATCGGGCTTATTATAACGAAATGCTGGAGAAGGAAATAGCCCGTTCTGTCCGTCGTCACCTGGACTTCTCCATCGTATTCTTTGATGTCGATAATTTCAAGGGAATCAATGATACCTATGGCCATTTGACCGGGGATCTGATTTTGCAACAGACTGCCGGTATTGTCACAAAGGCCCAGCGGAAGGAGGATGTCTCGGCTCGTTTTGGAGGTGATGAGTTTGTTATGCTGCTGCCGAATACCACCAAAACTCAGGCATTGGTCCTGGCTGAGAGAATCCGGCAGCAGATCGAGGAGATGGCCTTTGACCATGAGGGGAAAACACTGGGTATTACCATCACCGGTGGAATCGCCTCTTTCCCCGAGGACGGAACCGACCTGCTGACGCTCTTAAACTCCGCGGACTGCGCTTTATACCAGGCGAAGGGGTTTGGGAAAAATGACATTGTAGTCTATTCGCAGAATAAGCGTAATTTTCTGCGGGTTGATTTCTTTAAGGAAATAAATATCATTGAAATCGATGATCAACAGGCAGATCGGGTTGTTGCCAACAGCAAAAACCTCAGTAAGGCCGGAATTCTTTTTGAAAGTGAAACCCCTTATAACATGGGACGCCGGCTGCAACTGGAGATCAACGTCAACAACAATATCGGAACCCTGACAGTCGCTGGCACGGTGGTCCGGGTTGAACAGTATGAAGCCAACCGCTACGACATCGGTGTCTCATTTCTCGAAATCGACAGCAGCACGAAGAATGAGCTCACTAACTATATTCTGCAGATCATTTAAAATGAAAATAGGGTGGCATGTGCCAGTTACGTGTTACCTCAATATCATATTTCGCTGTGAATGAATTACATGGCCGTTAGTATGAATAACCAGCTATGAAATATCTGGCAGTATACAGATCTGCCAATTAGGTAAAGCGCAGGGTTCATCACATTTGAAAAAGAACTTTAACCGGATACCCATGTGTAACGGTCATGGCGAAGCTTGGCCAGAAATTGGCAAATACTAAAATATAAAGAGAAGCTGAAATGACCAGCCCCCTGTTGAACATCAAGCAGAAAAATGTCGAGCAACCAGATATCAAACAGGATGACTTCATAACCGGATTCACTTGTGTCCAGTTGTTTGGTTTTCCGACATCTGGAAATGCAGATTTTATATAGCCTGAAGGGTTGTTATTCGATTTTTCGATTTGAATATTTTTCCAGAATCCATTGTAATTTTCTATTTCAAGATAGAGGTTGCAATGAATACAGGGAAAAGTGTTTTTTCGCAAATCACAAATCTCTATTCATGTTACTCATTTAACAAGATCGTCTCCAAATATAATGGAGATTTTAATACCAGAAACTTCAGCTGCTGGGACCAGTTTCTGAGTATGTCTTTCGCTCAACTGACTTATCGAGCCAGTCTGCGTGATATTGAGGTTTGCCTGAATGCCCAGCCGAACAGGCTGTATCACATGGGAATCAAAGGCAACCCAACCCGAACAAACCTGGCAAATGCCAACCAGAGCAGAGACTGGCGAATTTATTTCGAATTTGCTCAAATCCTGATCGAAAGAGCAAGAATACTTTATCAAGACGACAAACCTTTTTCAGAAGAACTTGCGAATACTGTTTATGCTCTTGATGCAACAACCATCGATCTTTGTTTGTCCGTCTTCCCATGGGCAAAATTTCGCAAAACCAAGGGGGCGGTCAAACTTCATACACTGCTTGACATGAAGGGTTCAATCCCGTCTTTCATCGAGATAACAGACGGTTCTGTTCATGACGGCAACATTTTGGATCATCTTGATCTCGAACCCGGGTCCTTTTATGTGATGGATAGGGGCTACCTGGATTTTAAACGACTTTATGAGATTAACAAAAATCTTTGCTATTTTGTTATCAGGGCCAAAAAGAATCTGAAGTTCAGAAGGCTCTATTCAATGCCTGTTGATCGAGCGACCAAGTTGCGCAGTGATCAGATAGGCGTTCTCGAAGGATTCTACTCCCGTAAAGACTATCCGGAAAAAATCCGGAGAGTTCGAATTTATGATACCGAAACAGACAAATATCTTGTTTTTCTATCAAACAACCTCGATATACCAGCTTCACTGGTTGCTGATTTGTACAAGAATAGATGGAAAATAGAGCTCTTTTTCAAATGGATTAAACAACACTTGAGAATCAAGCAATTCTATGGGACCTCTTTTTATGCTGTCAGAATTCAAATCTGGGTTGCAATCTGCGTTTATGTGACTGTCGCGACCCTTAAAAAAACGAGCAATATCTCTGTCAGTTTATACACAATTCTACAGGTACTGAGCGTGACGATTTTTGAAAAAGTTCCAATTTTTCAGTTGTTTGAAAAAGATAGCGACAGTAATACAACTTATGTCAACCCTAACCAACTGTCTTTATTTGATTATTCAACTGGACACTAGTATTTCAAGGTATATATTTTCAATATCCTCTCTGCAACAGCAATATCCTCTCAAGTTTTTAAGGAAATTAAACCATGATAACACATTTTGTATGTCCGAACTGTAGAAGCGATTTAGAATTGAAAGATGATGAATATAGATGTATGAAATGTGAACAAATATGGCCAATCGTCCATGGCATTCCCCGTTTTGCTGATAACCAAATTAGTTGGTCGGTTTTTAATGAGGATATTGCCTTAGCAGTGACGGACATAGCGGAAAAAGAAAATTGGGAAAAGGCTATCGAAATTTATTCTCATACTTTAGGAGCTTATACTTTAAATTACATAAAAGATGACTCTCGTGCTGATTGGCATGTAATTCTTCCTATAGATTCTGATGCAACTGTTCTTGATATCGGGAGTGGCTGGGGCAACATAGCACTCGGATTGGCTCGCTGGTGCAAACAAATTTATTGTTGTGATGTAAATATGATGAATTTACGTTTGTTGCGGGCAAGGATGAGAGATCGAGGGGTTTATAATGTATGTTCATTTCAATATGAACCGAATGATTTTATGAGGCTTCCCTTTCCTGATTCTTCAATTAATGTTGTGATTCTCAATGGCGTGTTGGAATGGATGGGAGTCGCCAAAATTGATGCTTCACCCAAGATGGTACAAATTGAAGCACTTAAAGAAATCAGACGAGTACTAAGTCCAGAAGGTGCGCTGTACATTGGTATTGAAAATCGTTACTCTACCCGAACGTTGCGCGGTCAGAGGATCCATGGAGAGTTACCCTTTGTGGGACTACTGCCAAGATGGATATCAAATCTGATAACAAAACAAGTAAAGGGTGAACAACACCGTACCTATATTTACTCCTATTGGGGGTACCGCCAGCTGTTGCATCAAGCAGGGTTTGATCAAATTGATTTCTATATGCCCTATCCAAGCTATCATCATCCCCACTATTTGATTCCTCTTAAACCTGCCTGGATCAAACGATACTGGCTTGATAATCTATCAGTCAGCCGAACCAGGAAATATAAAATTTTCCAACGATTCGGCCTGTCAAGACTTCCATTTCATTGGCTATCCTATAGCTTTGGCATAAGGTGTTCGAAATGAGTATGGAATATAAGATTTGCAATTTAGTCAAGCACTATTGGGATGATTTGCATCCCAATATTCAACGCCCTGATGCCTTGGTCTTCATGAAAGTTGCCGGCAAAACCTCGCCCAATGCAGCAATTATCACCATGATACTGGATGCCCATTACCGGCGACCTGTTGCAGTAGCTAAGATCCCTCGCAACCCAAAAATGGCTCCGGGATTAAAGTGTGAATATGAAGCAATGGTCCATATCAGAGAATCAGTCAGTGACATACGCATTTTGGAGCACACTTCATGCCGCGGAAATCTTGTCGAATATGATGGCGTGCCGATTCTCCTTCAGGCAGCAGGTGAGGGGCACCCAATGGTGCGTGAAATGACCTCGCGTAAATCTATTGAAGCACTTTATGAACAAATACTCCCTTGGATGTTTGGATTTCATTCTGATGGAGCTGAAGACTGCATTCTTGAGGGCGAGACCCTGCACGAATTGGTCGAAGCACCGATTGCCCGTTTCATGAAGCAGTTCAAGGATATAACTGCTGAATTCCTGTCAAGTGAAGCCCGACAATATCTCAAAGAACTGGCGAGAAAGATCCAAGGGCGAAAGGTCCGCCTTTGCCGCCAGCACGGAGACTTCAACGCTCATAATACTTTAGTGGAATACAACCGGGGTCGTCTTTGCAACTTCACGCTGATCGACTGGGAAGATTACCGGAAACGCCAATTGCCGATTCACGATCTCAACCATTTCTTTACTTCGAACTCCCATTTGCTCGGCACTAATATGCAGCCTGATGAATCATATGCCAAATTTATAATGGGTGAAGGCTGGTATCGCAATTTATACACCAAGGCAACGGCAGACTATGAATCATACGACTTGATTGACCGGCAAACATTCTGGGATTTAACACCACTATACATGATTGAGATGTGTTTCTGCATATCGGACGTTCAGCGTGATCAACAAGACACTGCACCACCCTGGATAAAGCGCATGAATATTTTCATTAGCAGGCATTTAAGGAATACACCGTGAAAATTCTATTCACAGCACCTTTCTGGTCACAAGAAATAAATTCGATTTCAAGAGGTCCAATATATTTAGGCAACCAGGGACATAATATACTCATTATTACAGCACAGGAAGCCGATTCATTAAAGGGAAAGGTAAGCGCTCCATCTTCCGAAATTATTGGCGGAACAGAATTCTTCCGCCCTTATCCCAATTCAAAAGATCTGACCTGGCGCCCACAAGCATATTGGCCCGAAGTCAGAGAAAAAATCGACGCATTTCAGCCCGATATTATTGTCGGGTTCGGCGACCCATTTTTTAGACTGCCCCTTAGAGTGAGTCGTCACCTCAAAGTTCCACTTGTCATGTTTTTTGAATACTTGCGTTTGGACAAATTTTCAATACCTTTCCGTGGTGGAGGAAAACTCCGGAAATGGTTCCCGAATTTTTATTGCACTTGTTCACGCCTTTTTCGTCGGTACCTGGTAAATCAATGCTCCGCTGTTATGTTTTCTTATTATGGAGACCAACCTCTGATACCGGATATCAAACGTCATTGTCCAATAGTTCATTATGTTCCCTGGTGCACAGAAACCGATGACCAACAGGGCGATGTCAGGCGAGATCGAAGCACAGGTATCTACATTGGAAGTTTGGAAGGTTTCAAGAATGCGGCTGAACTAGTAGAAGCCATACCGCTTATTTTGGAACAAACAAAGACCAAACGATTCATCGTCATCGGTCCCGGGGAATATGCTTCTCATGTTCAAAAACTGGTCGAGCATTATGGTTCTCGACTGGTTTATATCGAATCAGTTTCACGCTCCGAAGCCATTCGATGGCTGCGATCTGCCGGATATGGATACACCCCTGTGGCTGACTGCGGGCTCGGTTTTATCGGCGACTGCTGGGGAACAGGCACACCTTTAATCGCAACCCATGAATTGGATGGATTTCTCCAAAAAGATATCGATACAATCATAGTCGATAATGTTCATGATCTGTCGAGAACGATAAATTCCCTTATTAACTCAGACACTCTTTTTGAGCGTATGCAGCGCGGAGGGAATGATCGCTACATATCTAATTTTACGGGTCAGGCTGTGGGAGAAAAATATTTAGAAGTGCTGCAGGAAGTTATCAAACCCCAGTAAAAATTAAACTCCCAAAAAAGATATTTATAAATTGGTAAAAAAAATGGTGCCCTTACTTAAAAAACTTTCGAAAGAACCCTGTTCATATCTCACGGAAGCGTTTTGAAAGCAAATTTTATTCAAAGGCTTCTCATTGGGACCACAATGACTCTCCTTCTCCTATATAGACGCTATGGATTACTGAAAATTTATGCATTGATAAATCAATTAGATAGGAATTTATAATAAATGATATACCTACTCTGAAAACTAACAAGGAAAGTGGCAGGGATATCCATCCCACGTAAGACTGCTTCCCTCACATTGGGCTATAAGGTGACTCTTGACCCTAACTTGGCTATACACGCAGGGCATGTATCAATCGGTGATTTCAGCTATACGGGTCCTGGGAAGATATCCAACTTACCGGATACAAAGATTACAATTGGAAAACTCACCTCTATTGCATCAGGGATACAAATTATTGGTGCACTTCATAGGTCTTACATAGCGACTTATGGACTTTCTCGTCTGCTGCCCTTAAATGAACGAAAAGGGTTTGCGCATGGAAGATCTTGCGGACACATCGTTATTGAAAACGATGTGTGGATCGGTACAAACGTCATCATCTTGTCCGGCGTGACCATTGGGGATGGTGCTATAATCGGCGCGGGGGCGGTTGTAACCAAGGAAACCCCTCCATATGCAATTGTCGCAGGAGTTCCCGCTAAAGTAATTAAAAAAAAGATTTAATCAGAAGGATATTGAACTCCTTCTGGATGCACGATGGAGGGATTGGAGTTATGAAAAAATAATTCGCTGCATCCCGACGTTTTATGATGATTAAATGTAAGTAATTGATTTTCTTAATAGTTATAGGAAAAATTGAAATTTATTCTTCTCTAAACGCGACTTTACTCGAAGTCAGCAGGATAAATTCGGGAATCGTCGTCCCTGAACACTAGGTAAAAAATGATATCCTTACTTGAAAGCAGCCGAAAGAGTTCAGGTCATGTTGCTTTCGCTCAGATCATCTGTCGTGTATTGGGCATGGTCGCTACTATTGTTATAGCCCGTAATTTATCAGTTGCCGATTACGGCATATATAATCTGTTTTTCGGCTCGATTCTGATATTCAGTTTTTTTACAAATTTCGGCATGGCCGGATCGTTGCAGCGCTTTCTGGCAGAATATGCCAAGCTCAGGAAAGATGGGCTTTTCTTCCGCACATTCTTTTTTGCCATGAAATTCCGCTTGGTATCTGGTGTAATTGTTTTTGCTGCAATAATACTAATGTTTAACAGCCTATCAGGTTATTTCAGTGTCTCAACATATAAATATGAGTTTGTTCTGTTCTGCGTGGGAACATATGCCTTTTTTCAAACCGAATTTTTACAGATAGCCCTTAATTCTTTGTTCCTGCACAGCGCCTCCAATCTATCCCAGGTGGCTTACCAGTCGCTGCGTGTGTGGGTGATCGTAATTTTGTTGTTGTTTTTTGGGGGCGGATTGATTTCTGTTTACACGGCTGAACTGGTCGCCTACGGATTTGGAGCCGCTCTATTATGGATACTCTTCCAGCGCGAGGCTTATACGCCGAAAAAGAAACGCCTCCTTGAAAACAATGACAGGATCGAATGGCAGCGATTTTTGCGCTTTTCCGCATATAATGCTGCGACAATCCCGGGGGGCATACTCTTCAGCCAGGCCTCGGATTTTTTTGTTGTGGCGGCCATGGCTACCACTAATCAACTGGGCATCTACGCCCTGGGCTCACGGGCCAGCAATATGCTATTGTCAATTATGCCTCAGAATATCTTACAAACCGTTGTACGGCCAGCCTTTTACCATCGTTATTATTCTGTGGAAAAAAAGAATGAAGAGTTGAACCGAATGTTTCGTTCGCTGGTTGTACTGATTTCAGCCGTTTTGTTTCCCATCCTGGTGCTCATCGGAATACAGGCCGAACCCATTCTCACATTCATTTTCAAATCCAAATTTGTCGAAGCGACTCCTGTCTTTCTTATGTTGTTGGTTTTTAATGCCTTTACAGCTCTCGAACTTCCCTGTGATCTGGTGCTCCAGGCGATAGAAAAGGTTCAGGCACGCCTATATGCACAGGTCTTTGCCGTATATAACATCCTGGCTGCTGTGTTGCTGATACCGAGATTCGGTCTCCTTGGAGTAGCTTTTGCCACTGGCAGCGCTTTGATGGGTAAATGCATGTTCTGGTATTTTATGGCACGCTATTACACCGGCATCACCATTTGCTGGGGTGCTTTAATGAAAATCGCAATCAATACCACAATTGCTGCAGCCTTGACATACGGGGTCTCTAATTTCGGCAATTCGCCTGTGTGGATTCTCGCATCATTGATAACTGGCGGTATTGCATATGTTGCTATGTCTTTGGTGAACAATTTCTTTGATGATCGTGAAAAAGAACTGGTCAATAGATTTTGCAAGCGACAGATTTTTAAATTTAAGCATCCTGTGGAAACCTGATGAAACAAACCATTAAAAACATTCTTGGAGAAAAGAACACTCGCAAAATTAAACAATCGCGACAATTTATACAAATATCAACAAACAGATTGATCCGATTGATATTTAACAAGAAAAGAAGCCTTCCCGTTCTTGAGACAAGGATCTTCACTCTTCCGGACGCGCATCTTTTTTTTGGCTATTATGATGTTCCACAATTCAGTTTTGACGGGAATCTTCTCCTGGCGACGGCTGCTCCACTTATAAACACTGCACCTTCGCCAGATGACCGACTTCGAATCGGATACTTTGATTTGCGGGAAAAGAACCCCGTATTCCGTGAATTTGGAACGACAAACACCTGGTGCTGGCAGCAGGGATGTAGGCTGCAATGGTATCCTTATAATGGACAGGATACCGTAATTTATAACAAATTGGTTAAGGCCCGCTACGGATGTGTTGTACAGGAAGTGTTCAGCGGCAAAGTCTTACGGTCATTCCATCGCCCGGTTTACGCGCTCAGTCGCGACAGTAAATGGGGACTATCTCTTGACTTTTCACGATTGCAGCGTCTGCGACCCGGATATGGTTACAACACGCTGCCCGATTTTTCAACATATGAAACAAAACCTAGTGAAGATGGCATTTGGCGCTTTAACATGGAAACAAGCGAAGAACAATTACTTTTTTCCGTGCACGACATTGCAAATTTTGAGCAGAAAGAACAAGACACTGACGCACAACATTATTTTAACCATTTACTGTTTAATATGGACGGTGACCGGTTCATGTTTTTTCATATTATGCAAATGCCCGCTGGAAACAGAAAAATCCGAATGTTGACAAGTGATATAAGTGGAAGAAATATCCGTCTGCTTAATGGAGGGGGTCATTCATCACACTATTGCTGGAAAGATAATAATCATCTTTTGTGTTATTCGACTGTCGCCGGCAAAGGTGAAGGTTACTTTCTTTACGATGATCGTTCCGGTGGAATTCAGGTTGTGGGTGCCTGTGTGTTGTCTGAAGATGGCCATCCTTCTTATCTGCGAGGGGGACAACTGCTTGTTACAGATACTTATCCTGACTCTTATGGCGAACAGTCCCTTTTTTTATACAATTGTGATAGTGAAAATTTAAATCCTCTGAGCAGAGAATTCAGTCCGGTGCATTTCTCAGATGAAACACGCTGTGATCTTCATCCGCGAGTTAGCCATTCGGGAAATTTTATATGTATAGACGGCATTACTAGCGGCAAAAGGTCAATGAAAGTGTTCGATATATCCCCTTTAATTGATAGTCCATGAGACCAGGACACCTTTTTATAAAAAAGTGAATTTATTATGCTCTAATCAATGATTAAAAATATTAACTTATTTTATTTACCTATTTTGGTCATATTATTATCTGGTCTTACTGCCTCGATCATTCTTTTCGCTTCTTCCAAGATAATTGCTGCTGTTGCCCTGCTCCCTATCTTCACATTTTTTTATATTAATCCGACCAATTTTATAAAAATAGTTCTTCCCATGGTTATGATCACTTTTCCGATTACTCTCCAAGCTTTTGGGAAAGACGCTTTTTCAACCGGCACACTTATCATTTTTTCCACTCTTGCATGGTCGATGACCAAACACAAGCTTAACACAACCATTTCCAATAATAGATTTATATTTAGCCTTTTATTCTTAATTGCTGGAATCGGACTTGTAGGGATGGTTACAAAAACACCTGTGGAATACTGGGGGCCTGCAATCAGGCATTACTTTAATCTTATATCTTCCATTTCATTGTTTCTTTTGATCATTCATGGGCAAAGAATCAGAGGTATGGCGGAAAACAAAAGAGAATACATAGAAAAGCTCATCACAACTATGCTATTAATAGCGGCACTGCATATCTTTTTATGTTTCCTTATCCTTAACTATCCCTGGATTGAACAATACTTTAGTATTTTTTTGAAAAGGAGCCAGGAACATCTGGCTGGTAACCTTGTTGAAGGCTTTTATGTCCGAGCAATAAGTGTGTTCACAGGGGGTGAAGAACTCGGAGAATTGCTTGTTCTCTTATTTCCGTTTGTAATATATAAACTTTTTACCTCGAGAAAAAAAATATATTCTCTTTTTGCAGTTTCACTCTTATTCGGCGTGATTATATCCGGCACACGCTCTGCGTTTTTACTAATTGCTATTCAATCCTTCACCTTTATAGTTATTTTCATACCTGCAAAATATAATAGAAGAAAAATAGTCCTAACAATTACATTCAGTATTGTCGGTTTCCTGATGCTGCCTGTTTTTCTAAAGTATGGCCCCATCCTGATGGATCGGATGCAGGAAACTATAGGCCAGGTATTTCAAAGTGAAGATATTGAAAATATTACGAACAGATATAGAGTATGGCCTATGGCCTATAAAATTACAACCAGCACTATAAGCTTGTTCGGACACGGCCCCGTGCAAGCACATGTCATTAGTTTCCATGCCCTTAACTTTCATAATCTTTATTTAACCCTGGTTTTTCAATTTGGTGTTGTGGGCTCAATATGCTTTATTGTATTTTTCCTGTCTCTGGCAAAACCTTTATACGTTGCTGCAAAACTGCAACGGTCGGAAAAAGGCCCGTTTTATTTGTTGGCTATCGCCTGTCTGCTCTCGCTGTTTAGTTTTTTAATCAATGAAATTAAATTCGAATTTAACCGCTCCGATTCATATCAGCAATTTGTTTGGGGTATCTTTGCTGTTTATTATCTAACCGGAACTATGTGCCAAAACCCAAAAAATGAAAAAGCTTTTAATAATTGACTATAAACAGTTTGGCTATCACACAGGAAATTTCCATCATTGCAAATATTTAAAAGAAGAGTATTCCATCGGTTTTATCTGCTGGGACCAAGGGTTCCCGAAAATTGAAATAGAAGGCGTGGTAGTGATATATGTAAACCGAAGAGGGAATATACTATTGCGAGCCATTCGGTTTTTGCGGCTGGCATTAAGGGAAGTTAAAGATAAAAGAACCATTATCTTCATCAAATATTTCAAGGTTGTCTCCCTAGCAATGAGGCTCTTAAAACCCCACAATTTCTTTATCCTGGATATTCGTACCGGGTCGGTTCATAAAAAACAAATTTATCGCAGGTTTTATGATGCGCGTATGAAGTTTGAAACCCGATTTTTCAAAAATGTAACAGTAATTTCCCAGAGCTTGGCTGAAAAACTGAAAATTGCACACAAATCCCATATTCTGCCTCTCGGTGCGGATATCATATCTTCTACCAAAAAAACGTTTAAAAGCTTGCATTTGCTGTATGTGGGAACGCTTTTGAACCGGAATATTGAGGTCACAGTTCATGGATTTAAACTGTTTTATGATGAGTTTAAAGAACGGATATCTATCGCTTACACCATCATCGGAGATGGCACGAACAACGAGGCCCAGGATTTAAGGGGGCTGGTTTCCAAATATGGGCTTTCTGATGTCGTGAAGGTCACCGGCCTTATTCCCTATACCAACCTTGCCCCTTATTATGATACCTGCAATATTGGCGTGTCCTATGTCCCTTTGACAGATTATTACGACTGCCAGCCAGTGACTAAAACCTTTGAATATCTATTGTCCGGCATGCCTGTTATCGCAACCAATACTTCTGAAAACAGGGCTGTCATTCAGAATAAAAACGGAGTCCTGATTGGTGAAACTGCAGATGATTTTTATGTGGGCCTAAAAACAATATCTAAAAACAGAATGTCTTTTGATTCTGATAATATTCGGTTTTCCAAATTAGACTACAAGTGGGAAAACATTGTCGAAAATAATTTGAAACCATATCTTTACAAAGTGTTTCGGTCGTAGTTGTTCCAAAAACACATCACAGCAATCACCTAACTCAATGAATAAACTGCATTTGCGGTAAGCAGAGCAAGGCTTTCGTGCAGTATGGGATTAAAAAAGTGAACCGTGTTCAGACGATTTTCAAAGCAGCTAGGTCAGGCAGTCTGAGATGGATGGGATCTATGACAGAAACACACAAACCGTTGTAAAGTGTTTTTTTCAAAATATTATCAATTCTGAGATTTTTTATTCAACACCGATTTTCGCGCCGGTTTTAACCGTCAAACAGTATAAGAATTTGACGGGTCCAGGCGCTATTTGAATTTCAATTCAATCCGGCAATCCTCTAACCATGAAAGCGTTGTTGGAAGACGGTGCCAGGGAACATCCCTTAAAATGGGATTATGAGCTTTGCGGGGATAGGTGACGGTCAGTTTGTCTG
>JAHJRI010000181.1 GCA_018830885.1 bacterium
AACCAGAAATGCCAAGGCTGCCAAACGCTTCTTGGGAAAAATACTGCGTAAAATGAAGGAATATGAAAAGCCTGTGACCATTAATACAGACAAGGCTCCTGCCTATAATCAGTCTATTCGGGAACTGAAAGAAGAAGGTCTCTTAAATGAGGATGTCTTTCACCGAAAGGTTAAATATCTGAACAATTCAATCGAAGCGGATCACGGGAAACTTAAACGTCTTATTAATCCAACCCTAGCGTGAGTTTACGAATTAGCAAAAAGTCATTCCGCAACCATATGATAAATATGGTAAAATTATAAGAACTGCGTACCCCCTAACTCGCAGAAAGATACTTCTTCATCTCGAAGATTTCAAAAAGACGCAGTTGGACTTCATCCATCTTTGATAGAACCGACTGCGTGGATTGTTTCTTCTTCCCGGATGGGAATATATTCAGAATCTCCCGAATGCCGGCGAGACTTTCATGGAGCTTGTTCATCGACATAGGTAGATTGGCTTCCTGAACCTTCATCATCATTAAGGAACGAATCAGGATGGATAACGAACAGTAAAAGCCGTGAACCATGATCATCTGATCTGTCCAGTGGTACATGGGCCACCAGGTTCCCGTTTTTCGGTCTTTCATCTGCTTGAAAACATCTTCGATAACATACTGGCTCCGGTAGGTTGCAATGATATCTTCGGTGGGCCAGTCATGATTGTCGGTAATGATGATATTTTTTCCCAGATAGGTATCGGCAAGTTCTTTAAATGCATCGCTTTTTAAATTATAGTCAAGAGTTGGTATACCCTCGTAATCGATAACTTCCGTTTCGATCAGTTTCTTCATGTGTTGTCCCGATAAGGCTGTTGAAACTTGCTTTTTGATCGATTCAACGGTCGGCTTTTTGCCTCTGGTTATTCTGCCTGCGATTCGATCCTCCAGTTTTGTGGCAATAGCCGCCAACTTTTCGAGAGATTTGTTGATCTCATTATTGATCGACTTGACCTGTGCGGTATAGAGATTCTGGTTGAACGTAACCACGACCGTCATCTCTTTGTCATAGATTTTTTTCTTTGTCCGAAACGCTTTAACCCGGTCCAGCTTTGGATGGCTCAGAGAGACAAAACAATCGTCACTGTTGGAAATCAGTGCCAGATCTTTGTGATCGTCCGGCTTGACTGAGCCGACGAAATGAAAGCCGGAATCTTCTGCGAACTTGTTCAAGTTGTCTTTGGAGTTATTTCCTTTATCGAAAACAATGGTCATTCCACTGGTATCGGGTTTTCGGCTTTTATAAACATTGAAGAATCGTTCGATTACCTGTCCGAAAGCCTTCGAATCGTGACGGTTGCCTTCAAACACATCGAAATATAAAGGGAAATGATCTTTGCGTGTACAAAACAGAGCATAGTTGATCTGTCTGAGATCTCGTCTCCCTTGTTTGTTTTTTCCTCTTTTCGCCAAAGAACAACGGGTATTGAAAGATCCAATGAACGAATAGAAGTTGGTTCCATCAAAAGAGGCGCATGACAGATCTATCCGTTCCCGGTCTAATGTAGCATTGACCAGTTTCATCCATGCTTTTCGGATATGATCCTCGGTGACCCCTGACATATTGTCCCAAAAGCGTTGCGAGCTCAAAGATGTTTTATCTGCCTGTGGAAAGGCACGGACTAAAATGGTATCCCGAAACCAGTTCCACATTGATCTTTTACTGACGGCTTCTATTCCCCTGTTGATAGCAGCCAGTGCCAGATAAAATCCAACAGATAATCCCTGCTTTCGTTTAGGGAGGACGCTGTCGATAATATCGATCATATTAATACTGTCGACCATGTTCAAATAAGCAGCCGGTCCGCCGAGTTTGAATATCTCGGCATATCTGGGTTGCGGAGGGCCTCCTTCCACAGCCTCGATTATTTTCGGCAGTGTTCCCAGATATTTCTGCCACTTTCTACGTGGCTTGCCGTTTACGCGCTCACTTTCTTCCGCGTAATAATAGGTAGTCCCTTTGATGCGTTTGCGAGTTAGATAAGCCATATATGCTCCCCCGATTCAATTCTTGTATTGTTAGGGGGTACATTACAGGCAATATCTAACCTATGTCAATAAAATAAAGCGATACGGGCACAAATAAGTTAGGGGGTATACTTTTCGCACATTATCTTTCTGATTTTATGTACGAAATTCGATCCGCGAAAATCTATTTCGTAAACTCACGCTAGGTTTTAAATCAATGAAAACAGCCTATGCCACCATAAAAGGTTTTGAAATCATGCGAATGTTTAAAAAGGGACAGCTCGATATCTGGAAATACAACCAGGGATTGACGGGAGAAATCCGCCTTATTGAAAGACAATTTAACATTTATTCAGCTGCTTAATTAGAGGTGTCCACGGGACATTTTCAAGCAATCTCCTTTTTTGCAACAGAGCCGATCTTTGTATTGCCTCCTTTGCAAGAACGATCGCTTCTGTAGGCCTGATAAATGGGTATCTCTGCTCCAACAGACTGCAGCCTGATATCTCTGTTGTGAGGTTTAATTGTACATTTCCCTGAGAATTCGTTTCAACACTTTTCCGGTTGGAGTCCGGGGTATATTATCAGTAAAAACCACTTTTTTAGGAATTTTAAACCGGCCAAGTTTGCCCTGGCACCATTCAACAAGTTCCTCTTCCGTCAGTTTCTCATTTGGTTTTATAGTAATAATGGCTTTTACCGCTTCCTGCCATTTTTCGTGTGGATAGCCGATTACTGAAGCGTCTGCAATTTTTGGATGAGTAAGAAGAACGTCTTCGATTTCTGCTGGATAAATATTTTCGCCACCGGAGATAATCATATCCTTTTTGCGGTCCATAATGTAAATAAAACCATCTTCATCCATTTTGGCAATATCGCCGGAGTATATCCAGCCATCTTTGATGGTCTCCTTATCGGCTTCAGGCCTTTTCCAATATCCTTTCATGTTGTTTGGGCTCTTCATAATTATTTCGCCGTTTACATTCGGCGGGACATCGTTGCCATTGTCGTCAATAATTCTTATGTCCGTATGAAAAAAGGGCAAGCCACAAGAACCCGCTTTTTTTAATGCATTTTCAGAATCGATAACAGTAGCCGGTCCGGACACTTCAGTCATGCCGTAAAGCTGCCGCACCTCTATTCCTGCGTCAAAGTACTCTTTTATCAATGAAACCGGAACCGGCGATGCGTATACCAACATCAACTTCAATGAACTCCAGTCGTATTTGTCATAATCTGGAATTGCGCGGATGAACATCAACATTACCGGTACGATACCAATGAATGAGATTTTTTCTTTTCCCAGGTTTTCCAGAAATAGCTGCGGATCGAATGACCTCATGAGAACCATTGTTTTGCCGGAGTGAACGCTCAAAGGAAAAAACGCCAATGCCCCGATATGAAATAGCGGCAAAGTGATAAGGCCCTTATCCCCAACTTCCCCTAAAGTACCCGACATTGTAACCGCTACCCAGAACATGCTTTCATGAGTCAATTGAGCGCCCTTGGGTTTGCCGGTCGTTCCAGAAGTATAAAGAATGGCTAAGGTATCATTGTCACAACCGACTATTTCCGGTTCGTCGGTGGAGTGCCCGGAAACGAATTCTTTGTAGGAATCCGCCCAATCCGGAGAATCGTCCGCAATGACGATGTATTTTTCAGGAGACAGGATATTCCTGTATCCATCTATCGTATCCTGAAATTCCTTACTAAAAATGAGTATTTTCGCTTCGGCATTTTCCAGGATATATTGTACTTCAGGCCCGGCCAGGCGAAAGTTAACCGGGACCATGATAGCACCGATTTTCCCCAATCCAAAAAAGATATCCACGAATTCAGGCTCGTTAAGGGCCATTACTCCAACCCTATCGCCCTGTTTGATCCCGATTGACCGCATGGCCGCAGCCAATTGATTTGCCCTGGCGTTTGCCTCTCTGAACGTTAATCTCACATTTTCACATACAACCGCTAGTTTATTGGGACTTAACAACGCTCTCTTTGCCAAAAAGGCACCAACATTAACACTTGATTTCATACCTGTTCTCCTTTGCTTGATTTAAAGAAAAATATATAATCGTACACTTTTTTATCTTTCTGATTGAGATATCTTCAGATTTAGATTCGCTGCCAGATAGTTCTTAAACCGGGCCGACTGCACTGGCAGAGACAGAGAAACCAGTTTCGGAGCTGGCTAACCTGTCAAGCGGGGGCAGTCCGCCCAAAGCCCAATTTCAGGACGGTACTACCGATGGACGGTACCCATAAGTAGAGTACCGAAAAAAATGAGATAATTTGCACTCAGTTAATTTTACGATCATGGCGATCCCAGAACTGCTCCTTCAGTTCCGCTTTCATGATCTTGCCATTGGCGTTTTTAGGGATTTTATCGACAAATTCAATCGATGATGGTTTCTTGTATGCAGCCAAATGTTTTCTGCAGTGTTTGATAATATCGTCTGAGGTTGCGGATTTGTCCGGTTTCAGGACAACAACTGCCTTGACGGATTCACCCCAGGTATCATCCGGGACGCCGATCACTGCAGCTTCCAGAATGGCGTCATGGCTGTAGAGTACATCCTCGACTTCCCTGGAATAAATGTTGAAGCCACCGCTGATGATCATATCCTTCTTGCGGTCTACCAGGTAGACATAGCCGTCTTCGTCGATGTACCCCACATCACCCGTACGAAGCCAGTTGTCCTGGACGGTTTTATCTGTGGCAACCGGATCGTTCCAGTACCCGAGCATATTCTGATCTGTTTTAACGACAATTTCGCCAGTTTCGCCGGGCGGCACCAAATTGTTTTCATCATCCATGATGCGCACTTTCGCAACGATAACCTCACGGCCGACTGATTTGAGGCGTTTCAGTTTCCATTCCGATCCATCCAGAGAGTGATCGTCCTTGGTTAGCAGCGTGATCGGCATGCCGGCTTCCGTCAGTCCGTACCCCTGAACAAAGACGTTTCCAAAAATATCGATCGCCTTTTCGAGCAGACTGGGGGAGATTGGAGATGCCCCGTAGCGAATCGTCCTGATACTACTCAAATCATAATTGGCCAGGGCCGGGTGATTGATCAGCATAATGAGCATGGTTGGGACCATGTATAGCGTTGTAATCTGCTCTTTTTCAATCACCTGCATGAGCTTTTCCGGATTGAATTCAGGCATGATGACCACCCTGGCACCCTTCACCAGATGGGGCAGGATCTGGGAGCCGCTCGCATGGGTCACCGGTGAGGTCAATGCCACAGCGTCGGTGGATCTGATATCCAGTCCTTCGAGCAGAGAGTTAATCAGAACGACGCTGTCACTTTTGTATGAGTGTATAACCCCCTTTGGTTTGCCCGTAGTTCCTGACGTATAGCGCAGGGAACAAATGTCGTCGTCGAAAATATCAACATCGGGCTCATCCGGCTTTGCAGTATTGAGCAGGGTCTCATAGGATTGGTAATCGTGGTCGCCTGCCACGGAGACACAGATGACGTGTTGTATGGAAGCCGCCCGGGGCAGAATCGGTTCCAGAATATCCAAATAAACCTCGTCAACAATGATGGCTTTTGCTATGGAATGGTTGAGAATGTGAAGATGTTCCAAAGAGCTGTTTCTGGAATTCAGCGGGACAAACGGCAAACCAGCGCTGTTCGCCCCATGAAAGCATTCAGAAGAGATGTTTGAATTCTGCAGCAACAGTGCTACCCGGTCACCCTTCTTCAGCCCGAGGCTGAGAAGCGCATTGCCCAGGCGGTACACCCTCTCGACGTACTGACTGCCTGTCAGCCGCCTGTTTTGAAACACCATTAGCTCGCGATTCACATAGCGCATGCGTATCTTTTCCAGGATGTCTCTGTTATTCATTTATCCTCTCGTTGTCCAGTCTATCATCGATATTGAGGCGCGCCACTGTCCGCATACCGCCTGGTCGTTCGCTGCATCCAGATGCCTGATCGCACGCGGGCCGAGGGTTGATGACCTGTTCCCGGGAACAGGCGATCTGCAACGAATCTTCAGATTTCCGTCGCCGCCCTGTGAGCTGCCCCAATGGCTTGCAGCGCATTACCGGGTTTGAGCGCATCGCCTATTACAAGGGGTTGGTAGTCGGTCTCAGACAGCTCTTTGGCCAAGGCATTATCCGGGGCCGCCCCAATTGAAAAAATAATCAGTTCAATATTCTCCAGCAATGTCCGGCTGTCATCTTCCTGCAAAATCACAACCTTGTTTTCGATTTTGATGAACCGGGCCGATTTTTTATACGAGATATCAAATCGATTCAATTTGGAGCGCAGGTAAAACCGGCTGATAGGCCCCATATCTGCGCCAAAGTGATTTGTCTGTTCGATGATGGTGATCCGCCGGCCTGTTTTCGCAATGAACAGGGCTGTTTCCAGACCCACAGAGCCACCTCCGACGATTAGAATGTTTTTTTCGGGGAAGTCATCCCCTCTGAGAACCTCCCATGCTGTGGCCGTTTTAATGTCAGGATTTTTGAGAGCCGGTAGAATCGGATTTGCCCCGGTCGCAATCACGACCTTATCGGGCTGGTACGCTTCGATCGTTTCCCGGTTGACTTTTTTCCCGGTAATCACCCGGACATTGAGCCGCTTCATTTCATAAGCAAGGTAGGCGGTCACTTCGGCCATGTCCTGGCGGTAGGGGATGGATGCGGCCAGTTTCAGCTGGCCGCCGAGGCTGTTGCTTTTTTCCATCAGGGTGACCTCGTGCCCGCATTGTGCAGCTACCACTGCAAAGCGCATTCCGGCCGGCCCGCCGCCTACAACCAGGATTTTTTTCCGGTCGGATGTTGGGTGGGGATGGAGCGCTTTTTCTTTCCCTGCCTCCGGATTGACGAGGCAGGTCAGAGAATTATCCTGGTCATCGCCCTTTCCGGGCAGAATGGTTTTGTTGATCTGGTCAATACATCCCTGATTGCAGGCCACACATTTCCTGATGTCGTTTGCATGTCCCGCCGCGGCCTTCAGGGGAAAGTCCGGATCGGCAACTAGCGGTCTTGCCATTCCGATCATATCTGCATCGCCCCGCTGCAGTATCTCCTCGGCCATGTCCGGGGTGTTGATCCGTCCGGCAACAATCACCGGAACAGACAAGCTCTGTTTGATTTCGGAAGCCAGGGAAACGTAGCAGCACTTCTCCTCCATCATGGGGGGTACGGTTGCCTTTGCCGATCCGTAGACGCCCCCTGAAACGCTGATATAATCCGCCCCGGATCGTTCAAGATAGGTCGCAATTGCTGCTGCGTCCTGTACCGTTGTGCCGCCCGGAATGTTATCGCTCCCGTTGATACGAATCCCGACAACCAGCGAATCGCCGGTTTTGGATTTTATACCGGAAATAATCTCACTGGGAAATCTGGCCCTGTTTTCAAGTGAGCCGCCATATTCATCCTGCCTGTTATTGAAGTATGGCGACAGAAAATTGCTGATCAAGTACCCGTGTGCCCCGTGCAGCTCTACCATATCATATCCAACCGCCCGACATCGCAACGCCGCATCGGTAAATTGATCTACCAGATGCCTGATCTCCTCCCGGGTCAGCGGCGTGGGCTTATCCTTCGAAATCAGGCTGGGAACTGCCGATGGTGCGACAACTCCCGTTCCGGTCATACCTTTGATTCCCTGGTTGCCCATGTGTACCAGCTGGATTCCGACCCTTGCTCCCGCTGATTTTAGAGGCTGGATGAGCTTCTCCAGTTCGGGGAGGTAGTCGTCTGAATGTACGGTGGGCATGTCGATTCCCCATAATTCCCGGAAGGACGCCAGTTCGCTTTTCATAAAAATCGGAACACTGAGTACGAAAATGGCGGCGGCTCCCCCCCTTGCCCGGGCCTGGTAAAAATCCACGAGCCGCTGGGAAATCTGCCCGAACTCGGTGAGATTAGTTGCCATGGCAGGCATGACAATTCTGTTTTTCAGTTCCAGCCGTCCAATGGTAATCGGCGAAAATAGGATCTTGAACATATTGACTGTCCTTACTTTAAGGGCGTGTTAAAAAATGAACGACCCCGCTTTTCTGTTGTTACATTAAATTCATGACAATTCCTAAATCCCGGAGCCTTCACTGGATGCGTACTTTCTATGGGTCGCTGAATTCCCGGTGTTTCCTTGGGTGAAATTGATTCCCCGAATGCCATTAACGATTTCAACAGGGTTTGTTTACATCCGGCACTTTTATTAGCCATCAGCAATGTCCGGTCAGACTACTGCAGTTGTCCCGTGTCCGATGCAAATCTTTTTCAGCCGGGGGACTTGTCGCAAGATGATCTAAGGCTAACTTTGCAAAATCCTAGCTGGACATTGTTGAATACCCATAAATCTTTCGAAAATCAGGTATACTTTTTTCCAGTTCCGTTGCGATGTTCTCAAGATGCAGATCGGTATGTCCGCCATCTGCGATTAATGCCCTGGTTTTTATATGATAGAGCCCGATATCCATCTCTTCGGTCCAGCCAATGGCGCCATGCATGACAATCGATTGATGGCAGGTCTGGTGATAGACCTGATTTGCTTTTGCTTTAACCATTGAGTTCAAAATCCTCGAAGCGTTACCGATTCCGATTCTCCAGGACGCTTCATACACCAGGTTTTTCAGACTGTCCGCCTCACTATGCAGATCAACCAGTCTGTGCTGAATTGCCTGGAACGACCCGATCGGTTTTTTAAACTGTTTTCGTGTTCGGGCGTATTTTAAAATAATATCGAGCACGGCCTGGACACCGCCTGACATTTCGGCTGCCTTGAGCACGGCGGATCGCTGCTGAATAAAATCAATAATATCCCATCCTTTGTGCAGGTCGCCCAGAATAGCGTCCGGGGAGACTGCAACGTTTTCAAAGGTCACTTGACAGCGCATGTCCCTGGCAGTTGTCGGGATGACCTCATGGCTGATCCCCGGGGTTGCAGCTGGGACAATAAACAGCGTAATTCCGTCTTCAGGCCCGCCGTCTGATTTTGTCCGGGCTGCAACCAGCAGCATTTTTGCGGCATTTCCGTATGGGACGAAGGTTTTGATTCCATTTAGCACGAAACCATCGTCCTGTTTGGATGCGTTCAGTTGAACATCTGCCGCCTGTTTATCCGCCTGATGTTCATCCTGTGCGAATGACCAGATCTCGCCCTTTTGCGCGATCCGAGGCAGGTGGCTCTTTTTTTGGTGCTCGCTTCCAAAAGCGACCAGAGGCAACGAACACAATACAGCGGTTGTGAAGAAGGGGCAGGGCACGATATTTCTGCCCAGCTCTTCCTGAAATACCATAAGATCCAGGAACCCTCCTTCTGTACCGCCATACCTTTCCGGGATGATCAGGCCAAGGTATCCAAGTGCGACCATCCTCTTCCAGGTTTTGTGGTCGAAGCCCTTGCTATTGTCCTTCAACTCCCTGACTTTTGCTTTTGGGCTTTCCCTTATGAAAAACTCTCTAATCGATTTGCGTATCAATTCTTGATCTTTGGAAAATGAAAAGTCCATCGGTTTGTCTCCGTTTCAATAAGATCTGGGTAACTGCAACCCGAACTGTCCCACAATATTACGCTGGGTGTCGGTTGTACCTGCCGCAATAGCCATTCCGATACAATAATAATACAGGTGTTCGAACGCCCCCTGCAGTTTGGTCCATTTGGACTCTTTTTGCATCACATCGACCTGGGAGTATGAACCCAGAATGTCTGCACCGATTCGGGCCAGTTTTTCCATCAGTACGTCGCCGGCGGCTTTATTTCGGGACGGTTCGTGGATAACGGTCATGCCCTGATCGGCTTTCCAGGCGGTTTCATAAGATAACAACCTGAGGCAGTTGATATCGATCGCCAGCCCGGCCAGTTTTGACCGGACTCTAGCCTGACTGATCAATCCGGACGCCCTGGTATATTCAAGCAATTCATCAAAAAGCCTGCGGGCTATCCCTGTTACGCCGGCGGCTATCCTCCTCTCGAAGGACAGGGCGGTCATTAATTGGGACCATCCCTGGTTTTCGACACCAACGAGATTCTCTGCCGGGATGCGGACATCTTTGAAAAACAGTTCGTTAAACACATGGCCGCCAACCATGTTTATCAGGGGGTTAACTGTTAGACCGTCGCTCTCCATGTCAACAATAAACAGGCTCAGTCCGTGATGCTTTTTTTCAACGTTTCGGTCGGTTCTACAGGCAAGCCACAACCACTTCGCAAAATGAGCGCAGCTTGTCCACACTTTCTGGCCATTGAGGATGTATTCATCGCCGACCCTTTCCGCAAATGTCTCCATGCTGGCCATATCAGTTCCGGCATCGGGTTCACTATAGCCTGTGCACCAGATGCCGTCTTCGGAGCCTGAGGCGATGGGCGGGATGTACTTTTCCTGTTGCGCCCTACTGCCGAAAAGCATCAGCGAAGGCGCTACCCAGGATGTGCCGGCCTGGCCCATCGTCGTTCCAGGGATTCCCCAGTAACCAACCTCTTCGGAAAAGATGGTCTTAATAACTTCAGACGCAGCCAGACCGCCAAATTCCACCGGCCAGGACAGGGTCAGCCATTTTTTTTCTGCCAGCTTTTTCGAAATCGTCATTGAGAAGGCCCAGGCCTCCCGGCTATGTTCTTCATCCAAAATATGGCCAATATGATGGTCCGGTAAATTCTCTTTTGCAAACTCTCGAATGTCTCTCCTTAACCGCTCTTCCTCTTTGCTGAACTGAAAATCCATTGATGAGATACTCCTTTTAGCTTTTTCATGATTATTCGGGGTACTGTTTCAAATAAGCTGACCATTAATAGCAAAGTCCGTGCTTCGTCCCGTCGAGGGGATTCCAACTCAAAACATGAGATAGGAATCTTGCAGCATAGAACGAATCCATCCCTTTGAATAGCGAGACTCAAAGCACTGAATTCGCGAGGCTTGCAGCGAAGAACGGTTGGATAGAGTCCTGTTTTCCATCGTTTTGAATCTAAACCCCCTCGGCTTTTAATGGTTCATCAATTTGAGACATACCACTAGAATTCACAGCCAGGTTTTAGTCGGCTTAATCCTGTCAATCGAAACTAAAGTGCCTGCCATGGTTAAAATAATATGTGTTCCGAATTCTGCTGCCTGCTGTAATTCACCGTTACCCAGGCTGTTGGACTTCATGCCTGCTTCCGGATTTCAACAGCCCGATTGCCGGCTAAGCATCGTTAAATCCAACCCAGGTTGTGTTTTCCGAAACCGGTATCCGTGTGCTTTCCAGGTTGTTTGCCAGATAGTCCCAATCCGGGTAACCCAGGCTGATGGCAATAATGATTTTTTTATCCTCCGGAATTTTGAGGGCATCCCGCACGAGTTCGGGAAAGAGGACGCTTTGATCCTCTATACAGGTACCCAGCCCGAAATGAACCGCAGCCAGGCAGATGTTCTGCATGGCCGCTCCCAAGTCGAGAAGGGGGCCTACATCGGACAAGGACTTGTCGGTCAACAAAAACAGCCCGACAGGGGCATCAAAAAAGCGAAATCCCCGTTCCAGCCATTGATTTCGTTTTTCCGTGTCCTCTCTCTCGATCCCCATCAGTTGAAAGATCTGCTTGGCCAGGTCAATCTGCCGTTTGCGGAAAACGGATTCTTTATTCCATCCAACCACTTGATGGTCCGGATCCATTGTTTTTCCGCCCCAAAGACTATCCACGATATCGGACTTTAGTTGATTGAGCGTTTCCCCGGTTGCTGCTACAAATTCCCAGGGTTGCGTGTTCATGGCCGACGGTGCCCGGCACGCCGCATCCAGAATTGACGAAATGATCTCTTTTGAAACCGGATCCGGTTTGAATCCGCGGATGCTTTTTCTCTGATTGATCCCTTCGATAATGTTCATTGTATTTCTCCAATATGCTTATTTTTAAAACGCCCAACTCGGATTAATGCTGGTCGAATCGCCTACAAAATGAACCGTACGTCAGCTGTGGTGCGCTAATGACTCCATATGTCAACCGTCTATCGAACATACTACTACTGAAACGGGTAGCCGATACCAGCCGCTGTCGACGGATCAGATCGCCAGATCAACGGGAAATCGCCTGAAGGCTGACTGATCAATCGTACCGTCTTTATGATGGGGAATGAAGTTATTATGCTTAAACTGTGGATCGTGAGTCCAATCCCCGATATCCCGAACCGCTGATACTGGTACATCGGCATCTTTCAGCTCCCTTAACCAGTAATCAAGATCCTGTTTTAAGAACAACTGCTGCAGGCGCGGCATAATCTCCTGCCGTCGTGCATTGATAGCGGTCCATCCTACCAGACTCTCGTCTTGTAATAGGTCGTCCAGCTTCAGTTTTTTGCAGAGGTTAATCCAGAAATGGTGCTCAACAACGCCCAGGCACAAATACCGGCCATCCCTGGTCAGGAAGGTGCCATAGGCTCCCCTGCCCATTAGTTCTGCTTTCGGGGGCTTGTTGCGTGTCAGATATTCCAGGTAACGTGGCATCATCCACATGGACATGGCATTGGCAATCGAAATATCCAGAAACCTCGCAGGGGCGTTTTTGGGTTGATGAAGGGCTGCCAGGATTGAGGTTAACGCGTACATGGAGCCGGCTATATCAGCCGTCTGGATTCCTGATGGAAATTCGGGGCCACCATCCGGGTCCCCGCAAATGCTGAACAGACCTGTGATACTCTGGTAATTAATGTCGTGCCCGGGAACTCCGGCATTCGGTCCGGTCTGTCCATAACCGGAGATTGAGCAATAGATCAGCGATGGGTTTTCAAGAACCAAGTTGTCGAAATCGATCCCCAGTTTTTTCACCACACCCGGCCGAAAACCTTCAACGAAGACAGCCGAGTTCCTGACCGTCTCCTTAATATACCGGATCCCATTTTCACTCTTTAAGTCAGCCTGGACAACCTGCTTTTTACCGTTCAAATACGCATATAAAAGCGGGGACATATGTCTGATCAGGTCTCCGGTTTCTGGCCGTTCCACCTTGATTACCTCGGCTCCCATCTCGGCCAGCATCATTGTGCACAACGGGCCCGGCAGAAGACCGGTCAGGTCAAGAATGCGGATATTTTGTAAAGGCAGAGTACTCATCTGTTGGTTGTTTCCTTCTTTGAAGATTGCTGCCTATTCAGCATCCCTCAATGGAAGGTACTTTAATAGTCACCAATTATTTTTAAATTGATGATCGAAACAACAGCGTCAGCGTTTCGATCATCCTGCATCAGCTTTAGATCTTCAACCACGACTGTTGTTCGGGCCCCCGTCCGCCTCGGGAACCATTGTACCGACGAATCCAAAGGGGATGAGTCCGTTTATAAACCGGTGGGCATCCTCCTTGGACAAGGGGCCTTTTTTATCGAAATCGTCTGCAATTGGTGCAATCTCTTTTTTGACGAACTCCCTGACAGATTTCTGCAACATTTTCTGTACTTTCGTCAGTTCGAAATCCATTTCGTTATCCTTTTTGTTTTTGCCAAAACCGGACAGGTCGATTTCGGATCGGTGCTATTTTTTTAAAATCGTTACCGCACTGTTTGGACCGGATCCCATGGTATGAGCTAATCCGATCCTGGCGCCTTTTACCTGTCGCTTCCCGGCTTCTCCTCGTAACTGCATCGTAATTTCGGCAATCTGTGCAATTCCGGTTGCACCCAGTGGATGACCTCTGGACATAAGCCCCCATCCGTATTGACAGGGAGCTTACCGGTCAAATCGAAATAGCCGTCCCGGAGAAGCTCCCTGGCCATCCCTTTTTTGCAGAAACCGAGCTTTTCCAGTTCCCAGAGTTCGGACGGAGCCATCGTATCATAAGCCTGAACAATGTCCATGTCGTCGGGACCATACCCGGCTTCTTCATATGCCTGTTCAGCCGACAGTTCGACAATTCCTTTTTTCGGTGGGAAGTTCAAGCTCGAAACGCCCCATAACCATTCGGATCGGTTCGTTTCAATCTCTGAGCATCCCTCGATTCCCTGTAATTCTGGAAATACAGCAATTGAAGACCAAAAAGAAAACCGGCTGATGATCAACGACATTCACATTCTTTCTGATTTAATGGCGCTTTGAGGAATAAAAGCTATTCGAAAATTCCTCTTTATCTTTAATGTAATTTCGACTGTGAACATTTACTATTGTCGACAATAAGTCAAGACATTTTTTGAAATATAATTGAGTCCCCTCCGAGAAATGGTATTTTCGCAAGGGAGTAGTTGAGTTTTAGTTGAAATGGTCGAATTGTCTCTGACCTGCCAAACGGGCGAAAATTTTAGATGGAAAGATCAAGGATTATATTTCATCGATTCATTTATTGTCGATAACTGCATTCTGCTTGATATCTGTGTACTTTTTGTCACTTCAAGCATAATTAGGCCCTATGCTTCGCCCTATTGCGTTGCTATCAGGGTCTGTTTCAAAAGATCTTTCATATAATTGCGTATGCGGATCAGATTGATCCACATACAACGGCAAATCGCCCACATTTTATTGCGATATTGCCCTCGGTAACGAGTTTTATCCTTTCGTGTATGGTAAGACAGTTGGAATATCGTCGCTTCTACATTATTACGACGATTTTTGATTGAAGCTGGCAGCTCTTCTATGGCTTTACGGCGCTTAAAGCTCTCAATTTCGTCAGCCTTGATATAGCGCCATTTGCCAGTTGGTAATTGTATTTTGTATTGACCGGGTTTATATTCAGTCGCTTCAATCGTTTGACCGGTTTGTTTATCAAAAACGCTTAACCCATTTTCTGATGGGATGAATTCGAAGTTACCTTCAGGTCCCTGTATACCGGTGAAGTAGAACTTGATATCTTTTGATTCGGCATATTCACGATTATCCCGGGCCTGGTAGGCACCGTCCATGTAGGCTTCTTTGACTTTTCTGACAACCTTGGCCGTGTCATCAAGGGCCGGCTGGGTAAAATCTTTATCGGCTATGTTTGCTTTTTCCAGTTGAACATCGGTAACCAGATTGAGTCCTAGGCGATTGCAGGTTTCGGTAATATTAACACTGTACCCTCGAACAGTTTGATCTTTTTTTTTGCGATAGGCAGCATCTACGTCATGGGGAGATTGAATAGAGTCTGTTGCAATTTCCTTGACCGGTTTCAGTGTTACTTTTTTGTGCTTTATCACGTACTGTTCAGCCAAGAGCCGTTCTATCAGGAAATACTGAGGGCTATCTGAGTCATTGTAAAGTTGTTGAAGCAGCGAGAGCAAGGCCCCTAGTTCAAGCAGCTTTTGGGCTTTGTCTTCATTTGTCATGGTGTAGACTATTTGGTGAGGCTTTTTCTGACAGAGCAGATCGATTTGATAGCGATGCTGTTTGCCCAGTTGCTTTTGCTGTTCTTTAGAGAGCGATTCCCAGAATACCTGCAGACAGGATATAACCAGTTGTAGGCGGGAGCACTTGGCGATATTGGAACCGATGAGTTTACTGTCCATTCTCACTTTATCTCCGGAAACGCCAAAGATAGATGATTGGGCATCGGTTAACTGCTGAAAGGCTTCTTTAACCAGATCCCGGCCATGTTGGACCTGATATTGATACACCAGTTGTTTGAACAGATAATAGGTAGAGGCAACGGGAGCCTTATCGCTTAATTTCGCAAAGCCAAGGGCTTTCATGACCAACAGGTTGAAGTTGACTTGTTCATATAACTGTTCATCACTCCAGCCAAATCCTTCTTTCAACGCCATCATGGCCAAGAGGATGCGGATGGGGGCATTTGAGCGGCCGAACTGTTCATTATAGAGGACGGAGAACCCACTTTCCATAATTCGGTCGGTTACATGTTCAAAAAACTGATTGTACCAGGCACTTGGATCATTCATGGCTTTGGTCCGGCCTTTGTCAAGATTCATGTCAAAGCTGCCGAAGATATCCAATTGGTTGTTTGTCGAAGATCGTTTGAACATTTTTTGTTGTCAGGATAATTATCTAATTTAATATTGTGTAATATATGAGATAATTATACCTTATTTATTTGTTATTGCAAGCAAATACTTCACTTTTTACTAACTTTTTCTCTGACTTTTCGGAGTGGACTCATAATTGGAAATTACAATACTACCCCAAATCATTTACCGGTATTGAACTAAAGGCCGATAAAGGACCAAATCCGGAGTGATTATTTGAACATTTGGAACAAACATTATTTTTGATAAGATGGGGGGAATCAAAATTGATTGAGAATTTTATCCATGAAAGACTGGATCAAACGCCACATTGGACGACCTGACTCTTTACTCTTCCTGAACGACCGATTTTTCAACTGTAATACCGAGTTTTCTCATCCGGTGTCTCAGAGTACTGGGGTTGATTGACAATTGTTCGGCTGCCCACCTTTTCCGTGGATCTTTCCTTTTGTAACAGCAAGAACGGAACGGATATGGGTTGAAATAACATCATCAAGCGATAACGGAGAAGTCGGAGAAGTTGACCCTGTTTGACCGTTTGAGTGAGGGAAACCTTCAATTGAATTCGTTTGAACGACAGCGCTCACATAAATGAGTACAGTTCTGTTCTGATAAATTAGCTCGTGAGTTCACAGAGCTTTGAACAGGAGTTCAATGGAGAGGCCATTAACGTCTATGGTAGCGGATATAACTGGGAAGTCTGATTTTACTGGCGGTGTTTGGACGGCGGTTTTCCATAAACAACGGGACAGAGCTTACAAGAACCGCTTGTGGTTATTGACAACCAACTTGCATTCTTCATAGGCCCTGCCCTCGTTGCCCCTCTTATGGAATCGAGGGAAAAAGCTGTCTTTCGCTCTTCAGCCAATCACCTTGGAAGGTATGGTTTACGTTGTTTGTTTTCGAAGAACCGAAAGACACATTTAAGTGTTTTTATCCGGCAGTCAAGTAACAATTTTAGGCAACTTTTTTTTGCCCGGTTGGCTCCTCAAAACGGAGCGTTTCTTCACGTAAATAGGCGTGCAGAAGTCCGTGCACGCCCTGTATATGCCAGAAGGTCCAGCGGCCCACTTCTTGTTTCTCCAGCTTGAACCTCTCAAGCATATTCACAGGGAAGTCCAAACCTGCCAGTTCGGCAGGTGTCTTCCCGTTTCTGCCGCTCACCTGCCGGCAGTAGTTCCATAAGAAGGCGAAATCATCCAGGATCGACTGACTGATCTTAATCGAGCGTTTTTTCAGACGGAAAAAGAGAATCTTTCTCAGTGTCCGAAAATAGCGTTCGATAAACCCGTTTGCCTTTGGATTGTAAGGCAGCGGTCTTAACCTGAAAATCGGATAAAGCGTACACTTTAAACATAAACTCGACTCCCTGAGCACGATTTAATTGAAAAAATCGTGTTTTTTTCTTGCTTTTTAACGTGTATGTATTATAATATTACGTACATCTTAAAGGGGGTTTTTGTA
>JAHJRI010000182.1 GCA_018830885.1 bacterium
CTTTTTGAAAACTCCTGTCAACTGGATCTTGGATGACTATCCTTCTAGAAGGGTATCTATTCAGTTCAATTTCCGCTCAGCCCCGAAGGTATTGTGTTTCAAGAACCTTGGAAGCCATGGATGGCTTCTACTGAATTGCCGAGACTCGCAGGCAAGAACTCCAGGAGGATTCATGCGTTTCTTGAAACACAATACCTTTGGGGCGTATACAGGTGAATAGTTACCTAGAAGGTTGATAAGATGCACCTCTATTGTCGATGTCCATCTGGATACCGAGACCGGTGACAGGGTTTCGGGGTTTTTCCGGTGATAGCGGTCTGAAAACGGCAGCGGCAGGAAATGGCATTGTCCGACACGGGTGGCCATGGTATTTATGGTGGATTGATGCCGCATTCAACGTATGCAATGCGGCTGGGGGACAGGATGTCCATTTTTTATCGATGACATGAAAGGAGGTTGTGTGTTGGACGGTCAACCGCCGGTGATGGCAAAACCGGTTGTGCAGCAGAAATATCTGGGAGCCAAAGGGCTGATGGTGCTGCTCGCTATACTGGGCGCGTTTATTCCGCTGTCCATTGATCTGTATCTGCCCGCTTTGCCCGGAATGGCCAAAGCCCTGAATGCACCCATCACTCAGGTGAATTTGACCCTGTTTGTCTTCTTTATCTTCTATGCCTTCAGCATGTTGTTCTGGGGACCGTTGAGCGACAAATACGGGCGCAAAAAAATCCTGCGCACAGGCCTGGCGATTTATTGTTTTGCCAGTCTCATGTGTGCTTTGTCAGACCGTATTGCCCTGCTGATTCTGTTCAGGGCGCTGCAGGCGATTGGTGGCAGCGGGGCGACTTCGGTGTCCATGGCGATTGTAAAGGATGTTTATCACGGGAGAAGGCGTGAAACGGTCCTGGCGGCCATTCAGTCCATGGTTATTCTGGCCCCGGTGATTGCTCCCGTTTTGGGGGCTTTTATCCTTCAGGTAACCTCCTGGCACGGTATTTTCTGGACACTGGCCGCATTCGGCGTTTTTGCCTTTGTCCTCAGTTTTCTATTGGAAGAGACCTCTGCCATGGAATCCCGGGGTAACTTTTTTACTGTCCTCGGCCGGTTGATGGTGGTATTGCGAAACCCGGGGTTTTCATCACTTCTGTTGATCTTTTCCATGGTCAACATCCCCTTCATGGCGTTCATTGCCTCTTCATCCTATATTTATGTCAATGGGTTCAAGTTGTCTGAGCAGACCTACAGTTATTTCTTTGCAGCGAATGCCGTTTCCGCCATGTTCGGGCCCATGATCTATCTCCGCTTGTCCAGACGGTTTCAGCGCCGGTCGATTATTATTGTCTGCCTGGCAGGGGTGATCAGCGCAGGGGTGCTGATTCTGAACCTGGGGCACCTGAGTCCATGGATTCTTGCTTTGAGCATCATTCCTGCCACGACCTGCACCATGGTGATACGTCCCCCCAGTGTCAATTTGATGCTGGAGCAACAGGATTCCGATACCGGTTCGGCATCATCATTGATCGCGTTTGCAGGATTGACCTGTGGCAGCATCGGGATGTTGCTGATCTCGCTGAACTGGCGCAGTTACATCTTTGGGCTGGGGGTTTTGAATATAACCATCGGGTTGCTCTCCGGTGCGGCCTGGCTGATGATTTCCAGAAAGGGATTTATCCGGCAGGTGCCTGAACGACGCTGACATGGTTGAGATGACCGGGATTGTCAGCCGCGTTCGGCGGGGTTTTAGCTTCAGATCCGATTACCCGGCGGTTTCCTTTTCCTGTAGCAGTCGCCATTGCACTTTCCCGGATCCGGATTTGGGTAATGCATCAACAAATTCAATTATCCGCGGATATTTATAGGCTGACATCCGTTCCTTGCACCAGTTGATGATATCCCGGGCAGAAACCGTTCCTTTGGCGGTTTCCTTCAGTACCACGACTGCCTTGACGGATTCACCGCGATGGGCATCGGCGACACTGATCACGCAGACTTCCTGTATCTCGGGATGGCTGTACATCATGGATTCGATCTCAGCTGGCCAGACCTTGAAACCGGAGGCGTTGATCATCCGTTTCAAGCGGTCGACCAGAAAAAAGTACCCCTCATCATCAAAATAGCCCAGGTCCCCGGTCCGGAAAAATGTTTTATCTCCGATTGTGATAAAGCACGCCTCGGTGGCTTTCGGGTTGTTCCAGTATCCGGTAAATGTCTGGGGGCCGCGGGTGACGATTTCACCCGTCTGATCCGGTTCGCAGGGCACCAGGGAGATGGGGTCCACGACAAGCGCCTCGGTGTTGCAGATCGGAATGCCCAGGCATTGCGGTTTCGGTCTGGAAGCGTGATTGCTGTGGGTCGGGGCCGACGTTTCAGTGAGGCCATACCCCTCGACATAGGAAAGACCACTGAGATCATAGAGTCTTTTCGCCACCGCTTCGGGCATGGCCGCACCGCCGCCGCCGATGTAACGGAGATTTTTCAGGCTGTCGTCCTTGAAGTTGGGACTGGCAAAGAGATCAATCACCATGGTGGGGATGTTGGTCCAGTTGGTGACCTGGTACTTTTCAATCAGGAGCAGTGCTAATTCCCGATCCCAGCGGGTCATCACCA
>JAHJRI010000183.1 GCA_018830885.1 bacterium
AGGCATCCTGCCTGTCTCCGAGGGCGGTCGCCGATCTCACCTCCCTGGTGAGATTTTTCGGCTCCCAATCCGTTCAATAACAGTCCAACCATGGCTTGCGTAGAGAGAATTAATTGAAACTCACCTGCAGAATCTAGGTATTAAATAAGGTGCAAGCCAAACACTTTTAAGATTGCGAAAAGTCACAACCTGCTCCGGAAAAATGGCACCTTTTTTATCATACCCGGCGCCACACACCCGGAAAAAAGGAGCCATATCAGTCCAATAAAAAGCAGCGGATGACTTGAATAAAAACTGCCCCCGCTGTCACGGTGATAGGGCATTGCAATCACCCAGGCCCCCCTTACAAAGGATGGAGAGCGAAACCGATAGCGACCATTGGGTAGAATGCCGGCCGAACTGCCATTGTTGATGACGTGTACCAGGGGAACCCGGTTCTCAACGGCTCTGAGAACCGTCACCGCCGTGTGCTGCTCCGGCTGGCTGCTTTTTCCATACCATCCATCCTGGGACTGCACCAGAATCAGTTTGCCTTGACCGGCACTGCCAATGGCAGACGCGATAAACCGCGGAAAGAGCGGTTCATAGCAGATGGCCGGAACAATCCGCATGCCGGCTGCGTCAAACGTCACAAACTGTTTTCCCGGGACCAGTGAATCAGGAAAATCCCCCAGCAGCCACTTCAGGAAATTGCTGCGTCCGACCAGGGGGGTATACTCTCCGAACGGCACCAGTTTTATTTTATGGTAGATCCCCTGCTGTTCCCCATCGGCGCCCAGCAGAATTGAACTGTTGTGGTACTGCGCGTCACCGTTCCGCATGGTAAGGGTCGAATCGAATATCACCAGGGGAATTCCCATCTTCCGGATCCGCCTTTGAAAAGCACGTCTGACATCCTCCCAGAACGTAATCCCGTAAAAATGGCCCTCGGGCCAGAAGACGATCTCTGCGCCTTCTGCAGCCAGTTTTTCACTGAGCTTCATATCCAGCGGATACTCCCGGCTGAAGCCCTTTTCAGGTTGGGGCTCTCCCAAGCGGGCGGGCCGATTGGGCTGAATGACACCGATTCGTTTGGTTTCCCAGCTTTGAATCCGGGCATCCCATTGTCCAAGACTGAACACGCCATAAGCAAACCAGAGGACGGGTATCAGGAGACAACCGATCCAAAGCCCGGTAAAACGGACTTCCCCCCGGGGTTGTATCAACCGGTAAACTAAAATATTGACCAATCCCAGAACAAAGTCAAGACCATAAACACCTGTAAATTCAATTGCCTGAATTGCCTGAAGGAAGTAGCTCTGTCCATCACCAAGCTTAAATCGAAACAGGATGGGAAACAGCGAGAATACGGTAACCAGAATAACAGGAAACAGCAGCAATTCGACGCTCCGGTGTCTCTCTCGACACCATTGAAAGAGCCCGATGCTGACGGCGAATACCTGCCCGGTCAGCACTGCATAAGCGACCGCCAGCATCACCGAAAAGGGAAATGGGGTTGCCATGGCCGAAACCGCCAGGTTGACGGTCCAGCTGAAACCACCAAAAACGGCCACCATACCTGCGACAGATCCCAGCAGGTAAGCCCGGTAAACAGATCGTCCCTCCAACGCGTAGAGCAACGGCAGAAAAGCGATCCATTCCAGCAGATAGAGGTTGTACCCCGGAAAGGAGAGGAACAGCAGCAAACCGGATAAAGCCGCCAGCAGGAATCCCATCTCTGTTTTCTGAAAGAGGGACGGCCCCTTTGCCAGCGTCCTGGACTTCATGCCAGCCTTCCTTCGCGGCTCTCAAGCAGGTTAACCAGAAAATCGGCCACCTGATCTGCGCCATTCTTCTCAGTCCCTGGCATCGTCGACAGTGCCAGCAGGTCACGCAGCCGCCCCGCCCAGCTGCCATTCTGGTATTCGTCTTCCGTAATCGGCAGGCCATTCATCTTCTCCTGTACGAATGCAGATAAAATACCAGACTCTCTGAATCCGGACCGGGTAATGTAACCGAAAGGAATCCCCGCATGGTAGACTTCTGCCAGAGTGCTGTATCCCACCTTTCCGATCACAGCATCGGCCGCATGAACCAGATCGGGATGATAGAAGTCCGAGTGGTACGGCAACCGGATCAAATTCCCATGGACCTCCATGCGGGTATTGTTACCCGGCACCAGAAAGCAGCAGTCTTCAAAGACATGCAACATATCAGGAAAGGGACAGGTATCAGGAATGCCGCCCATTGTCATCAGGATCAGTTTTTTCTGATCCGGAATCTTTAATCGCCGTTTTATCTGCTCTCTTGGCACACCCGGCTTCCGACTCACCGGTCCGGTCAGCAGATCCGCCCGTTGACGCTGACAGTTGGGCTCCACCTGGATACGGAAAGTCGCTTCAGCGTAAATCATCGCCAGATAGCGGATGTGCTTTTCCAGTTGGGTCTGATATTCCGGGTACCCCTGATAAATCCAGTCCCAGGTAAAATTTTCAATCAATACGGAAGGTATGCCGGCCCGGGTCGCTACTGAAATTCCCAGTGGCGCGATATCGCAGACAACCAGCTGGCATCCTTCTTCCAGCAACTGTCGGACCAGTTGCCGGATCCGGTGTTCATCAAAAGGCAGAAATTCATCCAGTTGCCGGACCGTTGCCGGCAAATCTTCAACCAGGGGACTCGTTTGGACCAGACCAATATCGGTGAACAGCTCATGGTATTCAATGGGGCCCTCCAGCAGACTTCCGAAAAACCAGCGTGGCGTATGGGAAAAGAGGTCGACATGCAACGAGGGTCTCTGCTCCTGCAGAACTGAAATCACAGCGGCTGCTCGGGCGGCATGTCCAAAACCATGGGGTGAGACGAAATATGCAATTCTTTCTGGAGGCGGTATCATGTCGCATCGACCTTCACAAGTGCTCATTCATCCAGTACCGCATCTTTTCTATCACGATGCTCTGCTCTTTCTCCTGAAACAGCTCATGCCTCGCCTCCGTAAAGATGACCCCATTTTTATCCCTGCTGCCGGCATCCTTCACAAACTGACGAATGGCCATTGATGAGACCACCTGGTCCCAGGCAGCATAGAAAACCAGCAGCGGCAACGTCAATTCAGAAGCCCTTCCCTGGAGCAACCGGGTCTGCTCTTGCATGGAGAGATAGAGATTGGGTGAAATCGTGCGTAAGCGATAGGGGTCACTGTTGTACTGCTGCCATTTGGCCGGATTCCGCGACAGAGATTGAACGCCGGAAGGCTTGGGGATGAGGTAGGCCGGATTCCTGCGGGCAATTATTTTTGACAGCAGTGTCGTGGCCACGGACATCAGCGAACAAAATCGGATCAAGGGCGAAGAGAGGATCAGACCTTTAATTTTTGGTTTTTTCTGCAGGCAATACAGGGTTGCTATCAATCCCCCCAGGGAATGCCCCAGGAGAAATACCGGCTTGGTCTTCAGAAAATGGGGGTAGGAGTGGAAGAAAAGATGGACATCATCCAGATAGTCCTGAAAATCTTCGATATGCCCCCGGGGTCCATCAGAAAGGCCATGACCCGGCAGGTCCATCAGATGAACCGCGATCCCATGTTGAGACAGGGTTTCCGCCGCGGTGTAATAGCAGCGCATGTGCTCTGCAAATCCATGGATAATGACCAGCTGAAGCGTTGTCTTTTGGGGAATAAATGAGGAAAACCGGATTTTTCTGTTCCTGTTGTCAATGAGAATATCTTTTTTATGATTGAGACTCGGTTTCATAACCTTATACCTGTTAGCAGATTACGGTTCGATAATACCACCACCCAGGAGCGTTTCATCCTGGTAAAACACCGCCGACTGACCCGGCGCCACATCATTCAGGGCCATTTCGCTCTGCAATGAGACCCGCCCGTCCAGCAGTGGGGTCAGCAGGGCCTTGACGCCCCTGGCAGCATAGCGGATTTTCAAAGTCACCGGTATGGGTGAGACAGGTGCCGTGCCGCTGATAAAGTTGACCTCGGCGGCAGTCAACGCGTATTTGAAGCGCTCTGTTTTATCGCCAACCACCAGGGTGTTGGTTTCCGGTTCCATGCGCGTTACATACAGCGGTTCCCCCGCTGCGACACCGATTCCCCTGCGCTGGCCGATGGTATAGCAGGGCAGGCCGGCATGGGTACCCAACCGTGTCCCCGATTTATCGACAATCGGCCCTTTTCTGAATGCCAGGTTGGAATAGCGGGAGATAAACCCTCGATAGTTATTATCCCCGATAAAGCAAAGGTCCTGACTCTCCGGCCGATTCTTCACCGGAAAGTTGTGGGCGGCCGCCATCTCTCGGACCTGGGATTTCAGAAGCCCGCCAAGGGGGAACAGTAACCGGGCGAGCTGCTGTTGATTCAGCTTATATAGAAAATAGCTCTGATCCTTGTGCGGATCCACTCCCTTTTGAAGCATATATCCGGACCTGGCCTTTTTTATTCTGACATAATGACCTGTCGCAAGATAGTGAGCGCCGATCTTATCCACCTCCTGCATCAACAAACCGAATTTGATCTGTTTGTTGCATACCGGACAGGGGTTTGGCGTTGTTGACCGTTCATAGGCCGCAACAAAATAATCGACCACGATCTCCTTGAACTGTTTTCTGAAATCCTTGACCAGCAGCGGAATATCAAGCAATGCCGCCATTTCGGATGCGTCAGAAATGGCCTCCTCCATTTTCGCCTGCTGAGCGTCATCTGCCTTATCACCCCAGAGACGCATGATCATCCCGGTCACATCGAATCCTTCGTCCTTCAGCAATTTAGCCGTGATCGAGCTGTCAACACCACCGCTCATGGCAACAATGACAGAGGCCCTCTCTTTTTTTGATATTTGTGTCATTCAGCTATCCGGTTTTTCCAAAACCGTCAATCCCATAAAGAGCCATTCAGGTGACGGGGGACTTCCCCGGCACACACTTGCAGGCAGGGCCGGCTGGGAACCATAAATTATATTGAAACGGATCAGATATCAGGCGTTTTTTTTTAAATCAGGCCAAGTTTTGGTTGACAAACAAAAAAAAAATACCTTTCATGAAAGTAAGCGATGCAGTCATCCGCACCGAACGACCCATTCTGAAATCCTGAGGGTAAACCCCTTTTCTTCAACACGGTCGTCTTCATCATTGTTTTATACTAGCAAATTCACTGCCATAGCTCAACCTGGAACACACTCGCAAATTGAACCCTCCACCGATTATCAGGACGATAGAGGACAAATGCAGGTCATCCCAAAATAAGGAGATTATAATGCTGAAATCGGACCAAGCCGTACACAAGAAGGATCAAGTCAAAGAAGTGATTGAAAAATATATTAAAAAAGGCAGGGATTTCTTCGAGTTAACCCCCAGTTTTCTGGAAAACCTGGACGAACTGAAAGGATTCAGTGAAAGAACCCTGAAAAGAGGCCGCACCGAGTTCAAACTTGAGCATCCGGACATGATCAAAAAACACTCCCGCAATACAGCCAGTCTTAAGAAAAAGGTTTACAAATACCTTGAAAAAGCGCCAAAAGCCACACCCAAAGAACTCAACATCCTTTTTCCCGATATTGACAAAAAGCTGCTGGTCAATATTCGGAACCTCTGGAAAAAAGAGAATCAGGAAGTCGACAGCGAAGAGGAAGCACACAGCTTAAGACAGAATGTCTTCGATTTTCTTGAACAAGCCCCGCAAACCACGCTGAGCAAACTCGAAAAGGCCTTTCCCGATTTTAACAAAAAAACCATCAGCAACTATCTGGACCAATGGCGCAAGGAGCATACGCCCAAACGGAAAGTCAGCCTGAAACAGCGTATCATGGATTACCTGGATGCCAATGCCAACACGGATCTGCCGCAACTGAGAGCGTACTTCTCTGACACCAAGCCGGCCTCCATCAATACCTATTACTCGCTCTGGAAAAACAACCGTATCCAGAATGTCAGTCCGAAAGTAAGACAGCAGGAGAGTCAACTGGAAATCAAAAGCGACGACAGTGACATTGTCCAGGCTCTGAAAACGACGATTGATGCCCAGAAAAAGACCATTGATGTTCTGAAATCACAAAACGAAATCCTCAAAGACAGGCAGAATATCAAGTTTCCGGAGCTGGAAGGGATGACAAAGGAAGAGATCAAGACCGTCGAGAGTGTGATCCGGATTTTTATCAGAGGCATCAAGAGCAACTGAACATCTGCAGAAGCCGATTAACCAGGCAGCGAGACAGCTCCTCGCTGCTCTGCCTTCGGTGCGTGCAGAACCGAAGGCAGAGCCCTGCAAACCCGTCAAAAGTCGATTGTCTCTCCGGCATCCTTGTATTCATTCAGTTTGTTCCGCAACGTGCGAATGCTGATTCCCAGAATTTCGGCAGCCCGGGTGCGATTCCCGTTGGTCTGCCGGAGGGTTTTGAATATCAGTTGTTTCTCTGCCTCAGCCATGGAGATACCCACTTTAAGCGCCAGTATCATGGGCTCTTCTTCTCCATCCTTCGATTTTACGGATTCTACAGGGGGTTTTTCACTGGCAGCCGTCCTGGGTGCAGACGCCACAGCCTGCTGAATGGAGACGGGTGTCATCAGCAGGTTGCTGACCGTGATCGTCTCGCCATTACAGAGAAGTACCGCCCGCTCCATGATGTTTTCAAGTTCGCGGATATTGCCCCGCCAATTGTAATTCTGCAGGACCTTCAGCACATCGTCATGGATTTCAGGCAGGGGTTTGTTGTTGATCCGGGCATATTTTTCGACAAAGTAGCTAGCCAGGATACTGACATCCCCCTTCCGGTCCCTCAGGGGCGGCAATACCATGGGGATGACATTCAACCGAAAATAGAGGTCCTCGCGGAATGTTTGCTTTTCAACACATTCCAGGAGCACCCGGTTGGTCGTGGCGATTACCCTGACATCTACGGCGATTGTCTCTGATCCACCAACGCGGTCGATCGTGTATTCCTGGAGTACCCGCAACAACTTGGCCTGCAGGGAGAGTGGCATTTCACTGATTTCATCCAGGAGGATGGTACCGCCATTGGCCTGTTCAAATTTCCCCCGATGTTCATTGATCGCCCCGGTGAAGGCCCCCTTTTTATGCCCGAACAATTCACTTTCCAGCAGGTTTTCCGGCAGAGCCGCACAATTGATCGCCACAAAGGGACGATCCGCCCGGTCGGAATGATTATGGATGAACCTGGCCAGCAGTTCCTTTCCGGTTCCGCTTTCGGATTGAATCAGAATGCAGGCTTTGCTGGGAGCAACATTTTTAGCGACGTCCAGCAGATGCTTCATGTTGAGATCGTCCGTGATGATCTCTTTCGTCAGCAACCCTTCCGGAATCTCATCATCCGCCTTTTTCCCGGTACCTTTCTTCAGCCTCTCTTCGATCTTCGCTGTCCCGACACCCAGTTCCCGTTTAAAGGAGAGGGCTCGCTCAATCAGAAAGATAAAGGTGTCAAAGTCGAAGGGTTTCTGAACATAGTCGAAAGCACCATGTTTCATGGCGGAAATAGCGGTGTCAATGGTCCCGTATGCAGTAATCAGAATAACAGGGATATCAGGATTGATGGCTTTGATGTCCTTGAGCAGCTCCAGTCCGCTTCGTTTTGGCATGGTCATGTCGGTGATAACCAGGCTGTACTTGTTTTTGCGGAATTTGTTCAAGGCGTCGATAGCGTTATGGGAGAGCTCCACCGGGTATCCACAACGCTTAAGAGCGGCCGACATGGCAATTCGCATTTCCACTTCGTCATCAACAACCAATACAGGATCTTTAACAACCATTTTTCCTTTCATGTCAGTAAGTTTAACGACCATACCCCGGGTAAAACCGCGACTGCTGCCTTTTCCGGTTGACGACACTTTGAATCGAATTGTAACCGGCTGTCAGGAAAAAACAATCCTGATTATTTGGCCTTAGAATCGTTTTATCGTTTCTGTGGGTTTTAAGCAACCGCATCTTTCCATTTTCTGTCCAATGGGGTCCTTCTGAAGGGGTTCCCACTGTTGAAATCCGGCAGAGCCCCCTGGAATCCCATTTAGAACCGGTTGAAAAATCCCTCCACAGCCAGCGGCAACCGCTGCCGCAGGGACCGTTTTATCTCATAGGTGATTTCAAAAAGATCCGCTTTTTCAGCAGCCGCCATCAGGTAATCATCGCTGGTCGTTATTTCGTCGACCAGTTTGAGCTCCAGCGCCCGACGTCCGTACCAGTACTCACCGGTAGCCACCTTTTCAATATCGAGATCCTGGCGGCGCTGCATGACAAAATCCTTGAACAGGTCATGGGTCTCCTCGAGATCCTGCCGCACCTTTTCCCGTTCAGCATCGGTGTTTTCCCCCATAAAGGTCAGCGTGCGTTTATACTTGCCTGCCGTGATCTGTTCATAGTCGATATGATGCTGTTTGAGCAGCCGGTTGATATTGGGTATCTGGGCAACCACCCCGATGGAGCCGATAATCGCAAACGGGGCTGCGATAAGCCGATCGGCGACACAGGCCATCATATATCCACCGCTGGCAGCCACCTTGTCGACAGCAATGGTTAAGGCGACATTTTTTTCGCGAAGCCGCTGCAACTGGGATGCTGCCAAACCATATGAGTGGACCATCCCACCCGTGCTTTCCAGGCGCAGCAACACCTCATCCCGGGGTGTGGCCACCGTCAACAGGGCTGTTATCTCTTCCCGGAGCAAATCCACCGCCGACGCCTTGATATCACCGTTAAAATCCAGAACAAAGACCCTTTTTTTTCGGGATTCGGTTTTCTTCTCGCTCTTTTTCTCAGCTTTTCGCCGCTGTTTTTCTTTGCGGGCCACCTGTTTGAACCTGTATTTGGAAAGCGTCTCCACATCAATGGCATGGGCAAACTGCCGGTATTTTTCATTCAGGCTTTTGATGAGCAGACTGCTCTGCTTTTCCGATCTCCCCCTGAAGAGAGTCGAAGCGACTGCTCCCACGATAAAGATCACGGCGACAACAATGGTAAGGGTTTTCGCCAGAAACAGTCCATAATTGATCAATAAATCCATCATATTCAGTCGTCTCCCATCTGCATAAAATTGACATGGTCCATCAAAACAGGCATTTTCAAATCGCTGAGAGTATCAAGATACCCTGATTCGATTCCACTGTCGAGTATTCCTGGCCGGCTGAAAACCGGAGACCAGAATCAAAAATAAAATAAAGATTGGCTATTCAATCTGATTGAAACCTGCTATTTTTTTAACGACAAGCATTTCAGTAGACTCCAGTCACCTGCATCCCATATATGCCAACCGGTTGGACGCTGCTTACGCTGTCAGAACCCGGTATCAACATGCTTGCGCCCCGAACCCTTTTTTACCGGATCATCAATGCACACGGGTCCTTTAAAAAAAGTGAAGCGGCAGGAAATTTGTTTCTTGGGGAACCTATTCGGCCATTGCCAACTATACAGGAAATACGATGGAAAAAGAAGATTATGAGGTTTTTGGAGTTTCAATGGCAAACATCCGTAATAAAAACGAGAAAAAAGTGATCGAATTCATGAAAAAACTCATTCCCCAGTTTCCGGAATTTGATTATTGTACCATCTGTCTGCAAGATGTCTATGCTTTAAGTCTGAACCAGCTCACGGCACGTTACACGCAGTCGGGGACGATTGTCCTGAAAAAGGATCTGGCGGATGACGACTTCCGGGACGTGGTTGAGTCGGCGATTGAAACCGTGACCAAGAATGTCAAACACCCTGACTGATCTGTTTTGGCTACGACCTGATCCGTTCTGCTCAAGCCAGAAATTCCTGAATGATCGCCGCGACCGGTTCCGGATCGTCCAGATGCAAGTGATGACCGCCATGCAGCAACTGCTGGCGTATATTCCCGATACAGGCGCCCCTCGCCTGCAGTCGATCCATCCGCTTGAGCAGTCCCCCGTCTCCGGTCATCAGCAGGGTCGGGGCTTTGATCTCCCTGAGCACACCCTGAACCTGCTCTTCTGTCATATACACGGGCGAGCCGATCTTCAAGCGGGGGTCACTGCGCCAGGTAACTCCCCCATCCGTTTCCACCAGATTTCTCGCTACCAGTATCTGCACCGATTCCGGCTTCATATCACCAACTTTAATCCTAGCCGCCACCGCGCTGTCGAAATCGGCATAGACCGGTCTCTTTTTACCGATCTGCTGTTTCATCTGCTTGACAGATCTGGACAGAGACTGGGCAACCGTGTCGGCCTCCCGCGACATGGGGCCGATGCCGTCCAGCAGCAGCAGGTGTGAAACCCGCTCCGGAAAACAGCCGGCCACGACGCTGGCGATCCCGCCACCGAGAGAGTGACCCAGCAGTGCGAATCGGTGCCAGCCCAATGCGTCTGCCACTGCAATCACATCATCGATATAGTCCACATAGTGATATTTCATTCCAGCCGGGCGGTGCTCTGAACGACCATGCCCTGCCATATCCAGTGATACCAGATGCAGTTCCGGCAGGTGCGGGGCCAGACGGTCGAAAGTAGCCGCATTGTCCAGCCAGCCATGCAGACCCAGCACAGGCAGGCCATGGCTGTTTCCCCATCCTTTTGCACCAAAACGCAGGAATGGTGTCCGAATGGACATCTCCTCCGGTTGCATCATCGGCTCACCTTTCGGTCCACCGGTCTGTTTGTCCGACTCATGGTTCCCCTCGCGCTCAATGTGCATTACCGTCAACGTCCAGGATCTGTTCGCTTATTTTACGGCCTTTCCGGTTATAGTGTTCGATAATCCAATGAAATCCGGTAGTCGCTGTCAATCTGCTGGTGAAGTAGTATACCGTCCGCGTTTTTGATCCGCTGAGATCATAATAACTGCTGGACTGGGAATATATCCGCTTATCGACCTGATCATCCTTGAAATGCACATCCATCTGTCGGTAGGTGCCCCGTGAATCCAAAAACAGCACAATTCGCTCATAACCGGTCGCCCAAGACGTCTCTTCCCTGAAAAGGATCTCAATCTGCATCAATTTCCCCTTTACATTATAGGTCCTGGCTGTTTTTTCGATGCCCAGATCGTTATAATCATTGCTCAGAATAAAATTTTCGTCTTTTACTTTATATCCGCTGGGATCATAATAGCTCAGTTTTTTCTCAAACCGGTATTCGTTATCCCCCTCCTCAAAGGTTGTTTCAACAACCTCACCGCCCTCGGCGCTTTTCATTACCCGGACTTTTTCAGCCAGAGCGCAGTTCACACTCCATACCAGTGACAGGATAAGTAAAAGGTGTCTCAATTTCATCAGGACTCCTCGCTTGATAGATTTCAGCCGTTAAACCGTCCGAAAACGACGGATCCGGATCTTTCCATGAACCTCTCAGGGAACCGGTATTTCCGAAAGAACCGTCTGTATAATTTCATCGGAGGTCTGTTCCTCCGCTTCCGCTTCGTAGGAGATGATCACCCGATGTCGCAGAACATCCGGTGCGATGACCTTGATATCCTGGGGAGCAACAAACCCCCTGCCCTGGAGAAAAGCAAATGCCTTTGCCGCAATCGCCAGTGTGATCGTCGCCCGCGGTGACGCTCCGATTTCAATCAGCGGCGCCAGTTTGGCCAGTCCGTATTGATCGGGATTGCGGGTGGCATGGACCAGATCGACGATATAATCCTTGATTTTCCCATCAACATAAACATCATTCACCAGCGAGCTGATATGCAGTATTTCCGGCAGCGATATCATCGGACGAACAGGGGATTCCTGTGAGAACGCCGTGACCCGGTCCAGTATCTCCCGCTCTTCAATTTTCGAGGGGTACAACACCTTCAGTTTCATCATAAACCGGTCCACCTGCGCCTCCGGCAGCGGATAGGTTCCTTCCTGCTCGATCGGATTCTGGGTTGCCAGCACCAGGAACGGCCTGTCCAGCGGATAGGTCACCCCCCCCAGGGACACCTGTTTCTCCTGCATCACTTCCAGCAGCGCACTTTGAACCTTGGCCGGGGCGCGATTGATCTCATCCGCCAGGATCACATTTGCAAACACGGGTCCTTTCTTGGGTGAGAACGTCCCATCCCTCGGGTTGAAAACATTGGTCCCGATCAGATCTGCGGGCAGCATGTCCGGTGTAAACTGAATCCGTCTGAATTCAGCCTTGATCGAGCGTGCCAGAGAACTGACGGACAGGGTTTTGGCCAACCCCGGCAATCCTTCCAGCAGCACGTGCCCCCCGGTCAGCAGACCAATGATCAGCCGATCAATCATATACGCCTGCCCGATCACCGCCTTACCGATCTCGGTTCGAATATCCTTTATCTTCTGGCTTTCCAGTTTGATTTTTTCTTCAAGTTCCTTGATATGACCGTACATAACACCTCATTTCCCATTTCATGCTTGACTGGCTGGATGGATCGTTTCACTCATTATCCCATCCGTTTTTCAGATCTGACCGACGACGGTTGCCTGCAGCCGTTTTCAAATAAAGGGTTGACTCACTTCAGTCCAATAACGAAAATAGTAGCGAGACCTTACATAACTTTCAAGGGGAATGCATCAATCGGGCGATTTTATGGGAAATTTTGCGGATGACACCACCGACCAAACAGGAAATTGAAGAGAAACTTCAGAAGATGTCCGCCTTTGTGGACGGCACCGTGACACAGATCCAGGACCTGCTGGATGCAGCCGCCAATGATCCGCACGCGTTTGAAAAACAGGTCCGTCAGCTGGGGAAGCATTCGACCACGTTTATCAGGAAACAGAAACTGGAGATTGAACTCAAAATTCTGCGAATGCGTCTGCGGGAGGTCGAAAAGAGAATCGAAGCGGAGCTGGGAGGAAAAGATAAGGAGAACACTCAACCGCAATGACAGCTGAATGTTCAGCAACCGGACTACAGTTTTGCCTTGGCGGTCTCAGCCAGGTTCTTGAAACCATCAAAATCCGCAACTGCTAATTCTGCCAGTGATTTACGGTCGATTTCGATATTCGCCAGCTTCAAGCCGTGAATCAGCTTGCTGTATGTCAATCCGCAGATTCTGGCCCCGGCATTGATTCGGATAATCCAGAGTGAGCGAAAGTCTCTTTTCTTTGTGCGGCGGTCTCTGTAGGCATAACATAATGCCCGTTCAACCGCTTCCTTGACTGTTCGCAGCAGGCGGCTTCTGCCACCGCGGTAACCCTTGGCTGCTTTAAAATAGGTACTTTTTTTCTTCCGCGCGTGAACCGCCCTTTTTACTCGTGACATTTTGTTTAATCCATGTCTGAATGATTAACTGATTTGTAGATGAATCCAGAGACCCGCCAAACTAGCCGTTCGGCAGCATTCTTCGGACAGCCGCGACATCATTGGGTGCAATCAAACTGGCATGTCTCAGATTGCGTTTCATCGAGGGACTCTTTTTGGTCAGAATATGGCGCAGCTTAGCCTGTTTCCGCTTGATCTTGCCACTGCCGGTAAAACTGAACCGTTTTTTCGCTGAACTCTTTGTTTTTATTTTATAGCCTGCCATATTTCCTTTACAGTTTCTTCTTCGGTGCCAATATCATCTGTGCAGAGCGGCCTTCCGAGCGGGGTTGTGCTTCAACAATCCCCAAATCATCCACCGCTGCAGCGAAACGATGCAGAAGTTCAATGCCAAGCCGTGTAAACGCCATTTCCCTTCCCCGATACTGCAGGGTCACTTTGACTTTGTTGCCATCCTCAAGAAAGCTTCTGGCGTGTTTGACCTTGAACTGGAAATCATGTTCTTCTGTTTTCGGTCGGAGCTTGATTTCCTTAATACGTATAATTACCTGCTTCTTTTTTGCGTCGTGTAACTTTTTACTCTGTTGGTATTTGAACTTGCCGTGATCCATAATGCGGCAAACCGGCGGGTCTGTCTTTCCACTGACTTCAACCAGATCAAATCCACGGCTCTCAGCAATCTTTAAGGCTTCCTTCGTATCCATGATGCCCAGCTGCTGACTGTTTTCATCGATCACGCGCACAACGGGTGCTACAATGCTGCTGTTCACGCGACCACCATCCTGTCTAGCAGGCTTTCTCCTTTTTTGCAGGGCTATAACCCCTCCTTGAAAATTTACGTCGTAGGCGCGGGCGGGATTGAACCGCCGACCACTACCGTGTCGAGGTAGTGCTCTCCCACTGAGCTACGCGCCTATCGTAAACTGATTTGTTACAACGACTATCTGGTGGAGGATAGCGGTTTCGAACCGCTGACCTCCTGCTTGCAAGGCAGGCGCTCTAGCCAGCTGAGCTAATCCCCCACTTTTATAGAGAAACACAACATCCAAAAATCAATCCGATTGCTCGTGGTGGGCCAGGGTGGACTCGAACCACCGACCCCATCCTTATCAGGGATGTACTCTAACCTGCTGAGCTACTGGCCCACGGAATCGAAAGGATTTCCCTATCAAACATTAATAATTAGCGAAGCGACTATATTCTGTCAACTGCTAATTGCTGGTTTTTTGTCTGATATGATAGAATCGATTTTAGAGAACTGCCTCTCACTCCGTCAACGACTTTTTGGGTTGCTGGATCCATCCAGGTCTTGTTATTATTTCAGGTGAGACAGGACACGATCACGCGAACAGCAATGCAACCCACGGAAACGGATACTTCAGCCTCTGACGGGCATACGCAGAGCAATTCATTCCTCCAGATCGATTTCCCTGATAAATAACAGACAACGGAGACATTGTGGCACATTTACCAGTAGTTGTTGGCTTTGGCGGAGTGAATTCAGCCGGCAGGACCTCCTTTCACCACAGTTACCGCAGGATGACCATCGACAGGCTGAGCCCCTCAAAAACAGAGGACACCCTGACCAATCTGGCGACAATGATGGGTCTCGTACAGTACGAAGAGGGCCGGTTTGTTGACCAGGAGGGAAATGATTGCCCACCGGAGCGGATCTCCGCCCGATTCGGGAAGCAGATTCTGGAAAACACACTGCTGCGCAAAATTCAAGCGGAACATTTTGATGTGGATCATGTTCCCGTCAACAAAAGGATGACTACAAAAACAGCGGGTCAATCCACCGTCAGACTGCAGACCTCGCGCAGGGATCTTCCCAACCATATCCCCGACAACTGGCGAGTCAGCGACCATCCCCAGGACCCGGATCAAGTAGAAATTGAAATCTGCGGTGATCTGGAGTTTCTCTTGCCGGACAGCAAGGTACTTCAGGTTCAGACCGCCGGGCAACTGCCGACAGGATTCGATCCAGGTGCCCGCTATAACTCCCGCAACCATCCCCGGGGCTTGAAAATGGCTGTCTATGGGGCTTCTGATGCCATCGGTTCCCTGGGGATTGACTGGGAGACGGTGAGGCAGCTGGTTCATCCGGATGAGATCGGGGTCTATGCCGGCAGCGGTCATGGGCAGATGCATGACGAAGGGGGTGGCGGATTGATGAAAGCCCATGCCCTCGGCAAGCGAACCTCGTCCAAGCACCTGCCTTTGAGTCTGCTGGATATGCCCTCCAATTTTATTAACGCTTATATCATCGGCAATATTGGTCATACCGGAACCCAGAAGGCAGCCTGCGCCACCTTTTTGTACAACCTGGAGCTGGGCATGAAAGAGATCCGGTCCGGCAAACGGCGAGTCGCCATCGTGGGCAACAGCGAAGCCCCCCTGATCCCCGAAATTATCGAGGGATACAAGGCCATGAGCGCACTGGCCGACGATACACGCCTGCTGACCCTGAACAATGCCACGGAAGTCACCCATCAACACCGGGCGACCTCCTGCCGCCCCTTCAGTGAAAACTGTGGGTTTACCCTGGCGGAATCCTCACAGTACATAATCCTGTTCGATGACGATCTGGTGCTGGAAACCGGTGCCCAGGTATTTGGTTCCATCGGGGATATCTTCATCAAGGCGGATGGATACAAGAAATCCATCTCCTCGCCGGGCTTCGGCAACTACCTGACCCTGGCAAAAGCGCTGGCTTCGGCCAGGGCCATACTGGGGGAGAAACGTCTGCGACAGCGCACGTTCATGTCTGCCCATGGTTCCGGCACGCCACTCAACCGCACCACCGAATCCCGAGGGCTCAATGAAATCGCCAGGGCTTTCGGTATCGAACAGTGGCCACTCTCAGCTGTCAAGTGTTACATCGGTCACCCGCTGACGCCGGCGGCCGGAGACCAGATCGTTACCGCTCTGGGAACCTGGGAATACGGGTTGATCCCCGGGATTTTTACCCTGGATCATATTGCAGACGATGTGCATAACAGTAATCTCCTGTTCAGCAGGGAACACATTGAAGTCGGTCCGGAGGGTATGGACGCCGCCTTTATCAATTCAAAGGGGTTTGGCGGGAACAATGCGACGGGCTTGATTCTGTCTCCCCAGATGACGCTGAACATGATAACCAAAAAACACGGCAGCAAGGCCATCAGCGCTTATCACAAGCTGACCGGGCCGGTCGTCGAAAAAGCGCAGCAGTACGACCGGGATACCATCCGGGGGTTGACCGAATCCATATATAAAGACAACGAACGGGTCCTGAATGATGATGACCTGGATATGACCGACCGGGCAATCAGGATTCCCGGCTTCGACAAGCCTGTCAGCCTGGATTTATCCAGTCCCTACCCCGAAATGACCCTGGACTAGACGAAATTTGCCGGAGTGTTTTCTGTGAATGGTATTCTCAACGTTTTCAAGCCTGCCGGCATAACATCCTATGATGTGATCCGGGTAGTCAAAAAGGTCAGCGGTCAGAAGAAAATAGGGCATCTTGGTACGTTGGATCCCCTGGCGGAAGGGGTTCTGCCCCTTTTTCTGGGAAAAATGACCAAACTCATCCCCCATTTTAACCTGGATGACAAGACCTACCAGGTACAGGCCCGCTTCGGCGCCCGCTCCACCACCCTGGACCGGGAGGGGGAACTGACCCCTGTGCCTATCCCGGAAACCTGCACCTGCATCACGATCACCACCGCCCTGAATGGGTTTGTCGGTGAGAGCGAACAGGTTCCCCCCATGTTTTCAGCAGTCAAGGTCCAGGGGAAAAAACTCTACGAGTACGCCAGAAAAGGGGAAACCATTGACCGAAAAACCCGGCGGATAAAAATCCACTGGATAAAAAATGTGGCGTGCGGTCTGCCGGACCTGAGTTTTGAGGTTCACTGTTCAAAAGGGACCTATATCCGATCGCTGGTTCACGACCTGGGTGTGCAAACGGGCACCGGCGCTTATCTGACCGGATTGACACGAACCCGCGCCGGTCGTTTCTTCACAGACGGCAATGCCATAAAACTGGACAAGATCAAACTTTTCAACAAAATTGATTTACAAAGACACTTCATTGATCCACAATATTTGTTTACAGAGTGGAACCAGATAACAACCCACTCACCGGATACGATAGACCATCTTGGTCAGGGCAGATCTATTTCCGTGGAACCTGACACCCTCTGCCTCTCTGAAAAAGGGAAGCAGTTTTCGAAATGTTTGGTGAAAGATCAGCAACATCGTCTGATCGCGATTGGCCGTCTCGAATTCAGCCAGGATGGTCATGGTACGTTTCACCCTTCAAACGTTCTGATTTAACCGCTGGATAAGGAAAAAGCATGTTAACACTTGAAGATAAAAAGGAAATTGTTAAGAAATTTGGCAAAGATGAAAACGATACCGGATCAACGCGGGTGCAAATCGCCCTGTTGACCTCCAGGATCATTTATTTGACAGAGCACTTCCAGACACATAAACACGATCACCATTCCAGACGAGGACTGATGAAGCTGGTTGGAAGCAGGCGTGATCTGTTGAACTATCTGAAACGCAAAAACGTCAGTGCCTACCGGGCATTGATCAAGGAACTGGGACTGCGAAAATAGAACTGTCATCGAGTTTTCTCCCTGGATTAAAACAGCGGCGCTTTTTCACCGGGAGAAGCAGAAGTAGGTCGTTTGGGGGTGTTCAGTTGCAGTCGTTTTCAGGTTTTGATGATTCTTTTCCGCCAACATCCGCATCCCCCGCCACCTTTTCTGTTACACTCAACCTTAAACAGACAGTTAAATCGACAGATCCACTTGACCATCACATGGACCAACCCAAAAACGTGCCGTGTGCTTTTAATCGACTTTGATTTTTTCCCGTTTCAAGCCCCACGATTCCTGTATAAATCAAACCGAAAAAAGCTGATTTAAAAGCACTCAACAACAGATGAGAATATGGAAAAAATTGAAATTGAATACAACGGAAAAAAGCTCGTGTTAGAAACCGGGCGGGTAGCCAAACAGGCCAATGGATCTGTCTGGGTAACCTACGGTGATACAACGGTCCTGGTAGCTGCGACAGCTGAAAAGACCAAGTCCAAACTCGACTTTTTCCCCTTAACCTGTGTTTACCAGGTTAAAACTTACTCCAGGGGTAAAATCAGCGGCGGTTTTATCAAACGGGAACGCATGCCCTCCGAAATGGAGATTCTGGCATCCCGGATGATTGACCGACCATTGCGCCCCCTTTTCACAGCGGGATTCAGCTCGGAAACCCAGGTTATCGCAACTGTGATGAGCTGGGATGACGAAGCCAATACCATTTCGGCATCCATGCTGGGCGCTTCAGCCGCATTGCTGATCTCCGATATTCCTTACGAGACCCCGATTGCGGGAGTCAACGTGGGACTGATCAATGGTGAATTCCTGATCAACCCCTCGCCCAAACAGCTGGAAGAAAGTGAGCTGGATATGTTCATGGTCGCCAAAGAGGGTGCCATCGTCATGGTCGAAGCCGGTGCCAAGGTGGTTTCGGAAGATGTCATTGTTGACGCGCTCAATTTTGGCTACGACGCCATTCAGCCCCTGATCCAGATGCAGAAAGACCTGCTGAAGGTAGCCGGCAAAAAGAAACGGGCCGTGGAACCGCCAAAAGAGAATGTCAACCTGAAGAAGGCAGTGGCCAAATATGCCCGCAAAAAACTCCAGGGTGTGCTGGACATCTCAGACAAAATGGAGAGGCAGGACGCTTTTCAGGCACTGATTGAAGAAGCCTGCGGGAAACTGGTCGACGAGGAGAAGGAAATTTTCGAAGCGGAAGTCAAGGGGTTGATGTACGACCTGGAAAAAGAGCTGATTCGCGAAAATATCCTCAAAAATGGAAAAAGGATCGGTGGACGGGCCTTTAATGAGGTCAGACCCATCGCCTGTGAAATCGGCATCCTGCCCAACAGCCATGGTTCAGCGATGTTCACCCGGGGTGAAACCCAGGCGATTGTTGTAACAACTCTGGGGACCAAAGACGACGAGCAGATGGTTGATGACCCCAACGGGCTTTCCTTCAAGCATTTCTACCTGCACTACAACTTCCCGGCCTACTCGGTGGGTGAAGTCCGCAGAATGGCAGCTCCCGGAAGAAGGGAAATCGGCCATGGAAACCTGGCTGAAAGAGCACTTCGCAGCCAGTTGCCAGCCAAGGAGTCCTTCCCCTATACCATTCGCGTGGTTTCTGAAATTACCGAATCCAATGGGTCATCCTCCATGGCCAGTGTCTGCGGCGCATCCCTCGCTATGATGGATGCCGGGGTTCCCATTGCGGCCCCTGTTGCAGGCGTCGCCATGGGTATGGTGAGTGACGGGAAAAAGAACGTGATTCTGACGGACATCCTGGGGGATGAAGATCATGTCGGCGATATGGACTTCAAAGTGGTGGGAACGGCAGCCGGTATCACCGCCCTGCAGATGGATATCAAGATCGATGGACTTTCCACCGAAGTGATCAAGGAAGCCCTGGAGCAGGCCAAAGAGGGAAAGCTGCATATCCTGAACGAAATGAGCAAAGCGATTGAGAACACCAGAGACACCATCGCCAGCAACGCTCCGCGGTTTATTCAATACCGGATCGCACCGGCCAAAATCCGGGAAATCATCGGCCCGGGCGGCAAGATCGTCAAGGGTATTCAGGCCGAATCCGGAGCAAAGGTCGAAATTGACGACTCCGGGATTATCAATATCTCCTCTGCGGACCAGAAAAGTGCAGAACATGCTCTGGCACTGATTCGTGAAATCACCCAGGAGGTAGAGATAGGGACTGTCTATGACGGAACCGTTGTCAGCATCGTTGATTTCGGCGCCTTTGTTGAGATCCTGCCCAATACCCAGGGGCTGGTCCACATCTCCGAAATCTCAAGCGAGCGGGTCAATAAAGTCAAGGATGTGCTCAGCGAAGGTCAGGTGGTGAAAGTCAAGGCCATTGGGCTGGACAAGCGTGGCAAGCTCAAGCTTTCCATGAAGGCCCTGGAATAGAAGCATTAAATATGGATGCTGTCACCGTCAGAATCGGGGCAGCATTTTGCCTGAATGTGTCCCCATAGTTTAGCCGGATAAAACAGTGGATTCCTAATCCGCAGCTCCAGGTTCGAGTCCTGGTGGGGACACCATAAAAACATGGGTTAGCAGAGACTCCATTTTAGAACAAATGCTCAGTGTCTATATAGGTGTCTATCACCTAACCTCCCTCTTTTCTTCGCCAGAATTCTGTTTCTCCCATACTACATCGGCTAAATCCTCCTCATCGACCAGATTGTACCGATAGAACATCGCATCGGTCTTGTGGCCGGTCATCTTCTTGATTGTCGATCTGTCGTTTCCAGCCTTTCTGAGCCGTGTTACAGCACAGTGGCGGAAGTCATGGAACACAAAATCTTCTATTCCGGCATCTTCCAACGCTTTAACAAAACTCTTCCTGATATTGTATATCGGCTTTCCGTTCTTCAGGAATACGCGGCCAGCAGCAAACCTGCTGGGTAGTTCCTGCAGAGCTTTCTTTACCCTGGGGTGAAGAGGGATGGACTTCGCCTCCCGCTTCCCCTTGGTACGTTCCTTCACCAACCGGATCCAGCCGGGTCCGTCTTTCAAGTCCACCTCACTCCATTCCAATCTCATAATCTCGTCGTAGCGCATCCCTTCATAGAAAGCGACCAGGAGGATTGACCTGATGTGTTCCGGTGCCTTGGAAAGCAGGTTTTCAAACTCTGAATCCGTCAGGATCCGCTTCCGCACGTTGTCTTCCTTGCGCATCGGGGCATTGCGGATCGGATTGCTGCTGATCTTCTTGCCTCTGACCGCTTCATTCAGCATCTTGCGGATGGCTGCGATTTCACGGTTGATGGTAGCGTCTGCTACAAGCTGATCCGGGTATCTCCGGGATTTTTCAGTTTCACGCTGTCTGCCGTAATGTTCAAGGGTGTCCAGGTCGATGGCCTTGATCTTTATGTCGGATCCAATAATCCGCGTAACGTTGTCCAGGGAAGCCCTTGTCCTGCGATACGATGTAAGTTGCTTGGTGGATGTCAGTCCGAGATACCATTTCTTGAGCTGTCCGAGGGTCACATGCGCGTTCTTGTCCTTCTCAATATATCGGTCCTCTGTGATCTCGCGCAGTTTCTTGGCCATCTCATTCTCGGCGGCCTTCCTGGAGGATCCGATTCTCTTCCGCTTGCGTTTACCATCCAGCCAATATTCAATCCAATATATCTTGCCGGAAGCCTTTTTAATGTCGAATCCGCACTTGCCGCAGGTCTTCCGCTTTTCCATACTGCCCTTTTTACCAACCTCTTCACCCCATCTGGATCCGCATTTCGGACATTCGATCAATATGGCCATGGTTCTTATCCCTGTATTGGTTTCAATTCATGAACTTCTAAAGTACCATCCAACAGAATTCGATTAACGTCGTTTAGGATCTGTTCTGATTTCTCTTTACTACCGCAGCACCCTGGTTCTGTCGCAATTGTGATTAATCCGGATCGCTCCACTAGCCCCTGGAACACATCTTTTCCTGTCGTTTTATATGTCATTCCATAATCTGTTTCTGCCAAATACCATTTTTCATATACCTCGTCTGGCCACGGGATAGTGAATTCGCCACTGGCCAACTCAAATGAAAAACAATCCAAATCGATATCTAACAGGAATGGCGGCCTCTCATCATTGAACCAATATTTTATCCCTTGCTCAAATCGCCATCCCAGAATATCCCAGAAATCTGCATGAGATCGAGAACTCGCATGGTCAGCTAAATGCCCTTGGTATTCAAGCATATGTCCCAGGTGGCCAGTTTTAAAAACAACCCTGCTATAGCTGTCAGAACCTGGCGGATATTTCCCGTTTTCAGCCGCAGCACAGTGTATATCATCTACTCCGATGACGATAACATCCTGGATCATTCCGAGTTCAATTCCGGCGATGATCCACTCATCATTTCTCGGACTCAAATCCCTTTCACAGAAAACCGTGAAATCAAACATTGATATGGATGCGATATCTATCTCTCTTGTTTTTTCAATTTCACGAGGGGGTAAACAGTCGTGATGTCGGTCAAAACAAATCAAAGTGCATGGCTGTGGAAGAACCCCCTCCCGCTGGGCGTGCAATAGAAGCGGTAAAACAAACCGATGTCTTCGATGCTTAAACCCGGTTTTATCGCCCACGGAAATCCGCTCCAGTTCATCGATGTCGATCAGTCTTTTGACGAAATCCATCATTTCTCCTTTTTCTCCCCTGCCCGCGGTTTCTTCGCTTTAGTTCTAGATCTCTTCATTCCGATGTTAGCGGCGCATCTATTGCTGCAGAATTTCTTTTCCCGCTCAGTTAGCTGAACCACCCAGTTATTGCACCCTGGCGCTTCGCATTTTTTAAAGCTGTCAATCGGAACCTGATTCAGGCAAGCCATCAGATCCCATATAAAGAGGTCTATTGTACTGACCCCAAGCATACCTTCTCCTGTGATGGCTATCCTGCCGTTGACGGTATTCATGCATCTCTGGACGGTAATGGTTCTATTAAACAACAGTTCCCCGTCTGTTTTTCGACCGTTCTGAATATCGTCCAGGCGCTTGAACAGAGGTTCTAGCTCTTCCCGTAATCTGTCCTGAAGCATAAACAGATCAAATCCGGTTCGTCGTTCAACGTATTTTTCCAGATCTGTTGTCAGTTGTATGTCGCCATTTCTTTGAATCTTGAGCAGCTCAAGTATTTCTTTCCCTTGAATTTCGGATGGATTCGTTGCCCGTCTTGCCTCTCTGATTTCCAGGTTCAGCTCTGCTTCTTTCCGATTTGATTCAGATTTATCGGTTGGGAAAAGCATACTGTCGCCATTGAAAATCCGGTACTCACTCAGAACTATATGGTGAATTACCTTGACTGTGACTTCCTGTAATTCACTGTAATTTTTTAGCTTCAACTCATTCAGGTCCGTATTTAGAAAATCCAACAGCCAGTTAATACGCTGTCTTTTTGTCTTATCCATGTGCAGCTTCTGTTAATTAAATTTCGGACTCAATTGGAAATTTTCATTAAAGAATTGATCTCAACCTATGTTTGTGTGGTATTGTTAAATTACTACAGGTTAATCTTTATTGTCAAAAATTAATTAACACGTTCTTGAGAGGTACGCAATGACAAGAGAAATAATGCGGAAAGCGATGATTGACGGAGTTGAAGAACTACTCACTGCCGATGAGTTTGCACAGGCTTCAAGAATGTCCCTGGCCTGGGTTCGACGGCAGATATTGGAAAAGACTATTAAGACTTGCCGCATCGGCAGACGAGTTTTCATTCCTCAATCTGTTTTGGTAGACCTGATCAACGCTGGCATGTCTGAGCCGCCGCAAGCCGCCGAACAAGCCAGCTAACATTTTAATCAGAGGGCACAGAAATGACTGAAATCGAACTGACAGAACCAATTCCCGACAAATGGTGGGAACGACACGAGGACGAGATTGCCCCCAAGGTCAAGCGATATCTGGCCAAATTCATGAAAAAGCTGGCCAGGAAATTCGGATGGAAGCGAAATCTCAAGCCAGAGAATTATATCGATGTAGCGGGGCAACTGGCCCGAAACAGCAAGCTGACCGCTGAAGAGATACTTGATCTGTACCACAGGCAGGCGGTTGACTTCGCCCAGATGGATGTTTTCGAGCAGCACTATGCCCACCTGTGCATAAAGAACGAAGACGGCAAACTCCTGATCCCCTTCCATGCATTCCCGTCGTTCCAGGAAATGTCCCCCGAACGGCGCTGGACAGTGATGACACTGCACAACAAATTGCATCCGGACATGCCGATTTATAAGTTACCTCTGACCATACAAAGCGACCAGATTAATTGAGGAGGCGAATGTGAAATTATTCGGCACTGAAATACCTCCCGCGACAGAGAAACTGCTGGAACTAGCGGGACAAACCACGGAAACAGCAAGCGAAGGAGGACACATTAGAATTGAAACACTGCTATATCCGAATGAGGTCGCCGACTATATTGGGATCACCTCGTCTATGGTTGAGAGGGGTGTTCGAAATGGCGCCATACCGACAACCTTGCTACGCAGTCTCAGTGACCGAACTTTAATGTACTTGGATGAGCTGGACAATTGGATGCGCTGTCTGGAAGGAAAAGCCACCCGCAAACAATGGAAGAATGAACTCAGGGCTAAAGCCGTCCAAATTGCTCAAAGACGGATTGCAGACCGTGCTATGAAACGGGAGGCGTCAGAGTGCGCCATGGCAAAAACTGAGTATGATGTTCTCGCAAGAGATTCATACAACCCCATTACGGGGAAGACCAGATGAAAAAACGAAAAAGCCAGCAGGCAACGACAGTATGTCTGATGCAGAGAAATTCCTTTGAAGATGTTCGGGTAAATTACACGGGACGATAGTACATCAATAACTTCAAATTTAATCACAGAATATGGGCACAGTTGATTTGCAGTATATACCTGACGAACAAAAGCAACGTCCACAGTGGAATTGTTGGTTGTACTTACCAGATCCAAAAGGGGGTATGCCTAAAAAATTCCCGGTCAATCTAAAAACCGGATCAGGTGCCAGTTCCACTAATCTCTCGGATTGGACATCCTACGACGATGCCGTTAAAGCCTATCAGTCCGGCGAATATGAAGGCCTTGGGTTCTGCTTCGATGAAGGTGACGGATTGGTCGGCATAGACTTGGACGACTGCATCGACCAGGACACAGGTGCCATCCTCCCCGCCTTCCAGGAAATAGTCAGCAGATTCGACAGCTACACCGAAAGGTCACCATCCGGAAAAGGCTTTCATATTATCATCAAGGGCGACATTCCGACGCTGGGCAAGGACGAAGGCGGGTATAACCAGAAACCCTATGAAATATACGCTCGCAAGCGGTTTTTTACAGTTACCGGCGACCATGTTCCTGGTACGCCAGCGACTGTGGAAGCCCGGCAGGAGGCTATCGATTGGTTTCTGGAAAACTTCATCGATACGAAAAAGAAACTGAAAGCCAATATTGATGAGATACCGGAATGGTGGGCGCAAGGTCCGCTCTCTATCACGGATCTGGCGGAAAATGAATCAGCCATCCTGAATACCGTGCTGAAGGATGAGCGGGCGAAAAAGCTATACGAAGGCGATTGGTCGGACTACCCCAGCCAATCGGAGGGAGATATGGCTTTTGCCGTTCGGCTGGCCAAACCGTGCAAGTGTGATCCGAATCTGATGGATAATTTGTTTCGAACATCCGGACTATATCGAGAGAAATACGACAGAGCATCATATGGTCTGGTTACCTTGGCCAAGGCCATTAAGTCGAAGCAGATCGATTTTACGGCGGTTAAGCACCAGGACGGACGCAAGGATTTCGAAAAACAAGTAACCGACGCCGGTAACGACTTCGATTCGCTGATGACCATTGCTTCCAGTGTTTGGGAAAGCCATCTACCCCAGACCAGTAAGGAGAGGTTGGTCAAGGATATCGCCAGGGCGGCAGGCGTCCCGGTCGGGTCACTCCGCACGGACCTGAAAAAGAAACAGGGTGCGGAATCAGTCCAAAAGCAGCACCATGCGACTGCCCTCGCAGCCATAGAGAGGTATGGGAAGGAGAATATCCTGTATACCCTCGGTTGTTTCTGGACATGGGATGGAACCGGGGTGTGGAAAAGCCTGGAGGACCGGGCTGTCAAGAAGGTCATTCACGAAGTGGCGGACCGGGACAAGATCAGCCAGGCGTTTGTATCGTCTGTGCTGGATTTGGCCAAAACCGAGTGCAACCGCAGCATCAAGTTTGACAGCAACCCTCGGGGGATCAACTGCCTGAACGGACTTTTGGTCTGGAATGGGTCAGGGTTCGATCTGCAGGAACACAGCCGGAGAGACTACCTGACGGTTCGGATTCCGGTGGAATACGATCCTGAAACCCCTGCGCCGCGATTTGAGCGGTTTCTGGAAGAGATATTCGAAATTGACGACGAACGAGAAGCGAAAATTAAGCTGATTTTGGAAATTGCCGGGTACTGCCTGTTGTCCAGCACTGAACTTGAGAAGTTTGTGATCATGCTCGGCTCTGGTGCAAACGGTAAAAGCGTTCTACTGAAAACCCTCGAGTCTCTGGTCGGCGCCGAGAATGTCGCGGCTGTCCAGCCCGATCAGTTCGCAAACAAGTTCCAGATCGGATATCTACGGGGGAAATTGCTAAATAGCGTCACCGAGATTGCAGTCGGAACCCAGATAGCAGACGCCAGGCTGAAGGCCATTGCCAGCGGTGAAAGTCTGACGGCTGAACAGAAATACGGGGATCCGTTCAACTTTGAACCGTTCGCTACCTGTATTTTCGCGACCAACCACATGCCCCATACCCGTGATTTCAGCGAAGCCCTGATGCGCCGAGCAATCATCATCAACTTCAACCGGGTTTTCCGTCCGGAAGAGCAGGACAAGCATCTGGTTGCCAAACTGAAGGAAGAACTGCGGGGGATACTGAATCTGGCGCTGGAGGGTCTGACCCGACTGTTTAAGAACGGAGACTGTACGCATGTGGCAGAATGCGAGGAGGCGAAGCGAGCTTGGCAACTGGAATCGGACCAGGCGGCACAGTTCGTTGAAGAAGAGTGCATTATTGGAACAGCATATTCCGTCGAATCCGGAGTGTTGTATCGGGCGTACGAACGATGGGCGAGCCGTGTCGGAGTTGATAAACGTCTGAAACAGCGAAACCTGACAATCCGTCTTCAGAGATTTGGGGTGGTAGCCGGAAAGGGTGGAAAAGGGGTGCGTCAACTTTCCGGAATCGCGTTAGCACCTGACGCTGTAAGCATTGAAGAGGAGTGGGCAGATGCAGAATGGCTTCAATAACACAGGGGGTGGGGTGCGTAAATACGCGCGTAAGGTGGCGCATGTGGCGCATCCTTTTATTGTTTTGGTTTTTTCATTCGATTCAATAGGTAATAGAGGTAATGCAATATATAAAAAGTAAAACAATGGCGAGATGCGCCACATGCGCCACCCATCAAGTATGCACTTGTGGATCAGATGATCATCGGGTGGCGGATATGGTGTATGTTTTCAGAATGAATTTGGGTTCCCTTCGGCCTGTGCCCCCGAAGGGAACCGACACCACCGTATCGTTTGTTCAATCGATGCGGTGGTGTTCAAACACAAGCCGCGCATAACCGGCGCTGCCAAATAATACTGATAATCTTTCGCTGAATAAATATCCGTTAACTACCTATTTTATATGGTTAACGAATAGATAAGATAAATAAGGAAAATGCGTCAATCAGCACCATATACACACCCAACCCCTGTGAACTATTTAAAATCGAGGATGATTGTAGTTCTCAACTATTACGACCGGGAAGGCAATAAATGGGAAAACCGAAAATAAACCCTCTCGACCTGAGGGCCCTCCATAATGCAGGCCATTCACAGACTGAGATAGGCAGGATTCTGGGCGTTAGTCAGTCAGCAGTCAGTCAGATGCTGTCGAGACTATCTGAATATAAGGACTTGTTTGATCAGGTTGATATGCTCGTATCCGGCGATGCCATGTATCCGCTGAAATACGGAGGCGGATCCTCAGCACCGGCAGAAGGTGTTCTTCCTTCCGAAATTGGAAGCTCTGATGACCAGATTGCCGGATTGCTTGATTCAGCTTTGTCTGTTTTAAAACAGGCGGAAGCAACTGGCGATTCCAAATTGATTCTTGCAGCAATCAAGGAGGCCCGCAGCACGGTAGAATTGGTAATGAAAAAGCGAGGCGAACTGCAGTCCGGTGTACAGATCGCCATCATCAATCATCCCGATTGGGTCAACCTGCGGGGTAAAATATTTAACACGCTGCAGAAGTATCCTGACGCCCTGGAAGCAGTCAGCAAGGCACTGGAGGTAACCGATGGCTAACCCATTAGCAGAAGATTTAAGACAGTATTTAAAGGTCAAGAAAGCGGAAGACTTTAGCCGGTACCGAGATAAACCTGTGGAGTTCATTGAGGAGAAACGAGGTGTGGTCTTAACAGATGATATTAAAAGAATGGTGAATTCTGTTTGGAAGTACCCAATTACCATTGCTATGACTGCAAATGCTGTCGGTAAAACTCATGCTTCTGGCCATGTAGGTGACTGCTGGTACATGGTATTTCCCGATTCTCAGGTTTACACTGCCGCAGCACCTCCTGAATCTAACCTTCGAAGGTTACTGTGGGGTGAAATCGGAAGCATCGTTGAAAAGTATCCGAACTTTTACAAAAACCATGATATAACCTCATTGAACATCAGCCGGTCATCGCTCAGTTTCTTTACTGGAGTAACGATTCCCTCATCAGGGACCGAAGCCACCAGGGAAGCCAAATTCAGCGGGAAGCACGCTCCGCATCTTTTATTCATTATCGATGAAGGCGATGCTGTACCTGACGAAGTCTATCGCGGTATTGAATCCTGCATGTCCGGAGGCCATGCCAGACTGCTAGTCATGTTCAATCCACGAGCAGAGCAAGGAGAGGTCTACCGAATGATTCGTGATCGACGGGCTAATGTGGTTCAGATATCAGCGTTCACCCATCCTAACGTGGTGACTGGAGATGATGTCATCCCCGGAGCAGTGACCCGTGAGACGACTGTCAGACGTATCAATGAGTGGTCACGACCCCTGGCAGACGATGAACAGCCCGAAGCGGATTGTTTTGAACTACCTGACTTCTTGGAAGGGGCAGTGGCCAAAAGCCTGGCAGGAGTCGATTATCCGCCTCTGCAACCTGGTTGGCGGAAGATTACAGAGCCATCGTTCAGCTACATGGTACTGGGACGTTATCCAGCGCAGGGTTCGACCAAGTTGATCAACCGCACATGGGTCGAAGCTGCCAGAACCAAGTGGGATGTATACGTTGCTGAGAAAGGCGAGATACCTCCTGCTTATACATCCGGTGTCATGGGCCTGGACATAGCCGAATTCGGATCTGACTTCTGTGTGGCCTGCTTCAGGTACGGATCCTTTGTCGAACGTCTGGTGGCCTGGGGTGGCATGGATTTAGCGGCCTCGATAGATCGTGCGGTATCCGAGTACCACACCCGTGAGGTTCTCCGTGTCAACACCGACGCAACAGGCGTAGGCGCTGGTGCAGCACCTCAGATGTCCCGCCAGGGTTGTTCTGCTAACGGTATCAAGGTTGCGTCCAAACCGACAGAAACTACCGACCTGGGCGAGTTCCGGATATTGCGGGATCAACTCTGGTGGGCTGTCCGTGAGTGGCTGCGAACGGATCCAGGTGCTATGCTTCCGCCGGATGAGCTGCTGATCGAAGAGCTGCTGGTTCCTGACTACAAGGTGGATGGCGGCAAGATCCAGATCATGAAAAAAGACACGATGCGCGAACTACTGCGTAGAAGCCCCGACAGAGCGGATGCACTGTGTTTGACATTTGCCTCTGCCGGATTCTTTCAAAACTGCGATTTCAGTTAAGGAGACGATATGACTGTCAAACTACACCGGATGCCGATACCAGAAGATCACAAGTTCATACGGTATGATGAAGACAATGATCGCGATCTGAACAGGGTATATGCGGGATTCGTACCCCCAGGGGAACAACCTGGATTCACCACCGTGATCGGAGAGTCCCTTTATCTGCCTCAGAAATTCTATGTCATGGCTGAATATGAGGATTTTGACCTTGGCAACCTGCTGCGACAGACGATGGAGATGCACGCCGATCTCAAGGTTCAGATGTTGTACGGACCGATGGATGATGCGCTGAACGGGTTTCTGATCCATTTGAACAGGCAGAGAGCCGACAATGGGCTTGATACGATACATTTCAGTTACCCGTATCGCTTCGATGGAGGCAATGTCTCGTATCATTTGAACATGATCCGCGAAGCATTGCGGACCAATTCAAAGAGCTTGTACCTGGGGGACGCCTCCAAGGTCCAAAGCGCATTGCAGCAGATTCCGAGCAACCTGCCGGATGCCCCATGTCAAAAATATCCGATTGTCGCAGCAGCCGGATGGCCACTGGCAGCCTTGATGTCAATGCCTCAAAACATGCACGATGATACAGGCCCTGCAATGGCAGTGACTAAATACGATTTATTTCCCCGATTTGGTCGGTCATAAACGTCATGACAGAAGGAAGATCAATCGGCCATCTTTTTTAACACAATACGTGCCGAGTCTCTGCCGCACCTGTTTACTCGTCACAATTGTTACTTCCTTTTTCTTCTCTTTGATACAGACTCAAGCTGAATGGCTGTTTCATGAAGGATTAAAAAGCGGATTATCTCTTCTCTCCTTTAAGCCTCCTGGCGCTTCAAACCCAACACAGAAATCAACACCAGAATAGTCCTTTTTATTTAACAGTAAAACTCGCCGTTACTGCCAAACTTGAAATCGTTTCTGATTTGAATTAGATTACCGGAAACAATGCTTCAATATGGAAAAACACAAATACATTCATCGAAAGGAAGAACCAGGAGCGAATTTTTGTTGGGTCGTCCAACTGGAATGCACGCCAACAAAGCATCTAAAGATATTCAGCGATTCCAGATACGGCGGAAAGGAATCCGCACTGGAAAAAGCTATCCAGTATCGGGATAAAATCATCAGAAAGGAAGGGCTGATACTGGTTGAAAACCGACGTGTTCACAACAATAGGAAATCCACTAACACAACCGGTGTGAATGGGGTATCGAAAAGCTCCGGCTTCTATCACGCTTACATCCATGAAAGCCCATACAAAAGGAAAGCGGCCAAGTTCTCAATATCGAAATACGGTGAGGACCTGGCTTATAAAAGAGCGGTGATGTGGAGGAAAGGGATGGAGCTGGTCGTATATGGGCAAAGCAGGATCGCTGATCTCTAATGAGGGAATAGATGAAATCCAAGTTCATTGCGCTGGTTGTCATCCTTCTGTTTGTTTTGGCCTCTGCGCCAGACCTCGCCTATTCAGAAACGACAGAAGAAGAATACAACACTGATTACTGCCATGATCCAGAAGAGCTTAAACGATGGCAGGGTATCATTGACAGCAACCAAAATAACGATGATGTTCAAGGTTTACACGCTTTATGGATCGGGCTTTGTATGAAAGTCGATATGAGGCAGCTAACCGTTGATAGAGCCAATGAGATCTTTGAGAAGGAAAGGGCTCGAGTAATCAATACATTCCCCAAGAACAACAAATCCTTATTGTAGGAAGAACAACATGACGAGAATAAAAGACGACATCATCCGAGAGGTAATGACCAAATGCGAGATGGAAAAGAACACCGCTCGGAAAATGGTTGAATCAATATTAACGCTTGTTAAGGCCTCCCTTGCCGGAGGTGAAACGGTGCTAATATCAGGATTTGGTGAATTCAGAGTAAAGCACAAACGAGCCAGGATGGGTCGAAACCCGAAAACCAAAGAGGAATACGAGATTTCAGAAAGAAATGCTGTTACCTTTCATCCATCGAAAGTATTCCGACGGGAAATGAACCAGTAGCGCCAGCAATTATTCCAAAGATGTCGAGAAATTCAAGGCCATCCGCAATAGACACGATTTTGGTATTTTTATTCATGATTACTCTATTGTTTTTCATGCTGTTCAAGACATTTGCGTTCATAATTTCGGTAATAGCTGTGCTCACACCAAGGAACCTGCATGGATCGCGACGATTTAATCAACCAGATTCAAGACCATGATGTTTTAATTCAATCCTACGTTGAAGAAGACAATCCTAAATCCCATGAGGAACTAAAACAGCTTTCAGATTCAGACTTGAGAGAATGGCTGGAAATCAGACAAGCTGTATTGAAATTCTTGATCGACACAGAAGATGACTCCCCTATCAATTTCCCGAATTAAGCATGAAGCATAGGAGAATCGAAGTCCCATACGATCAAATCGAACCTGAAACACTAAGGGCACTCATTGAAGAGTACACAACCCGTGACGGCACGTTTTACGGAAATAAAGAAATGCCGATGGATCAGAAGATTGATATGGTGATCAGACAATTGGAAACTGGCGAAGCGACGATTACCTGGGATCTATCCCTTCAGTCTGGAGGCATTGTGCTGAAGAAAGATGTTCCTGATTTTTGAAATGGAATTATTAAGCAATTTATTCTAAGGCTTTAGGAGGTATGGTGAGGAAATTGAGCGGCAAAGGACAAAAATGGTTAAAAAGTCTTCATATTTACTCAGCATGTGTCTGGGTTGGTAGTGCGACAATACTTATAATCATGCCGTTTTTCATGAATCCAGAAAATGGTGGAGAATTATATGGAATTGTTTCAACTCTCGATTTCATAGACTTATTCATTCTGGTACCTGGAGCTATTGGTACCTTCGTCACAGCGTTGGTTTTTTCTATCTGGACCAATTGGGGGTGGTTCAAGCACAACTGGATCACTGTAAAATGGATTATCTGCATTTTCGGATTAGTGTTCGGTACTTTCTGGCTTGGCCCCTGGATGAGCGGTAGTGCAGCAATTGCAAAAGAACTGGGAATGAACGCTCTCTCCAATCCTGAATTTCTTGATAATCAACACAATTTGCTTATATACGGAACAGCCCAAGGTCTAACAGTTATTTTCGCAGCCTTCATATCAACATTGAAACCATGGAAAAAGAAATAATATCTCTGGTCTGAAGATATTGCGCTGAAAAAAGCCTTGATACCTATACTATTGCATCGGACAACCTGCGAAGCTGGTAAGCAGTACCGGTTTCACTGGCAGTTACCAGCCGGTCTATGCAATCCAGATTACCAGCTAATCCGAACCTGACTGATACCACGTAAGTCGATTTATCCCGCGCAATATGGTGAAGGGGAATGTGTGCGCATTTGTTCAGTATTAGTTCTTGCCATTTGCTATACGCCATTATTTGTCGCAAGTATCAAGTAATATACATATCACCTTGTATTTCCCAAGCAAGAGGACTAAGTTATTAACGGCATTTTCCAACAACCGTCTGAATTTTTGTTCGCCCTCGTAAAAATCTTCCATTGCCCTAAAAACCAGGAGAAAGAAATGGACAGCATTTACAAAAAGCTTCGTGAAAGACTGGACATGTTCCCTCAAGGGTTTCCAAGTACTCCCAGTGGTGTTGAAATTGACATCCTAAAGCACCTTTTTAAAGAAGATGAAGCAAGGCTCGCTTTAGCTATGAGACCCTACCCTGAGGCGGTTGCAACTATTGCTGAACGATATGGTCAAGATGTATCTGAAATAGGCGAAACGCTTTATGGAATGTCTAAACGTGGTCTAATCTTACGCTACAGTGCCTCGGAGACTGAAAGATATTATTTTCTTGCTCCCTGGATGGTTGGGATCTGGGAATTCCAGTTGGACAACCTGACTGATGAAAATATCGAACTTTATGAGAGATTTTATCAAGAAGGCATGGTTCCTTATGCCAGAGAAAGAAAAAACTCAGGGTTTCGGGTTATACCAATTGAAGCTGAGATTGAGTCGATTCAGGAAGTCCAACCGTTTGAACAGGTCTCAGAAATTATCAATTCACAGACAAAATTCGCCGTAGCTCCTTGTATTTGCCGTAAAGAAGCTCAAATGGTAGGTGAGGGATGCGATAAGCTATTGGAAGCGTGTATGATGTTTGGTTTTGCAGCGGAGTACTATATTGAAAATGAGCTGGCTCGCGAAATCACCAAAGAGGAAGCTCTGGAGGTTTTAGCCAAGGCCGAAGCAGATGGATTGGTCCATTTTTCTTCCAATCATCAAGACAATAAAATATTCATCTGTAATTGTTGTAGCTGCTGTTGCAAAGCGATGGCTCATATCGTCAAGTACGGCAACAAGAATGCGCTTGCAAAATCAAACTATCTGGCGGTTTTAAATGAAGATAGCTGTGATATTTGTGAAGACTGTATAGATCGTTGTCCTGTAAGTGCAATTCAAATGTTTGATGATCAAACCCAAATTGATGGACAATCCTGTATTGGCTGCGGTCTTTGTATTTCGACTTGTCCGACTGGCTCTATTTCCATGGCAATACGACCTGAAGATCAACGTTCACCTGTATTTGCAAATCAAGAAGAAATGCTGAAGGCCATTGGAGAAGAAAAGAACAAGCCATACCCATTTGAATAGTGTTGTTTTGGACACTGTGATGAACCTACTCTTTCTTCTCTTGGCAACTATATCACTCGTTGCTGCTTACTGTCTGGGATTCATCCATGGTGCGAAAAGAACTTACCGGATCTACGAAAAGGAGAAGGAGCGAGAACTGATCGAGAAGTATAAATGAAACGACTCGCCATTTTACTGCTGGCAATACTGGTTGGATTCTCCTTATCGGCCCAGGAAAGAGGGAACACAAAGATACAATCGTTTCCAGAAGCAAAGAAGATACTTGCCAAGCTATATCAGAATCATCGCGTGACATTCTATTGCGGATGCTCATACGACAAAAAGGTTGATCATTCTTCCTGCGGGTATCAACCCAGAAAACCATTGAATAAATCAGGTCGGAAAAATGAGAGAGCTTACCGGATTGAATGGGAACATATAGTCCCGGCACATGCATTTGGTCAGTCATTCAGAGAATGGAGGGAAGGGGATCCGAAATGTGTCAATAAGAATGGTAAACCATTCAAAGGAAGAAAGTGTGCAGAAACCAACCAGCTATTCGCACGTATGGAGGCAGACCTTTACAACCTCGTACCTGCTATTGGGGAGGTTAACGGGAACCGATCCAACTATTCCATGGCAATGATCCCCGGTGAGGTGAGAAGGTATGGTGCTTGTGATGTGGAAATCGAAGGGCGAAAGATTGAGCCAAGACCCGCTATCAGAGGAGATATTGCACGGATTTATAGGTATATGGACGCAGCATACCCCGGGCATGGTGTCATATCTAGAAAAAACAGGAAGCTGTTTGAAGCGTGGGATAAATCAGATCCGGTTGATGAATGGGAGTGTGAACGGGCAAGGATGATTGAGAAAGTGCAGGGGAATCAGAACACATTTGTGAAGAGGAAATGTAATCGTTAAGGCCTATAGAGAGGCTTTCAGCTTCTCTGTGAGGGCGGTAATGGGAAAACTAATACCCAAGGTCATGTTGCCTCTTCTGGCAGCTCTAAACGCCTCTGATACGCTTCTTTCATACTACCTATTCTACTGGTTGCGTTTGCAAATTTAGTAGGTGTCCTGTATTTCTATCGGCGGAGTTAAAACTCAAAAACGTAAATTTCACAGGAGAATGCCATGAAAAAATGGATATGGATCCCAATAGCTCTACTTCTTTCCGGTTGTATAATTAAAAGCAGCACACATGTTTTGATTGGAAATCCCCGACCGCCAGTTCCGGTTTCCCAAATTAAAATGTACTATGACGAACCAGCTTCATATAAAAAAATTGCGATCATCCGATCTAAAGCCGGTCACGCTTTCATCGATCAACAAAAAGTCGTTGATGCTGCCATCCAACAAATAAAGGAACGGGCGGCATCACTTGGCGCAAATGGCGTTCTCTTGCAACGGGTTGGTGAACAGGCAATGGGTGCTTCCGTTGGTGTTGTGAATGCAATGCCCGGTTCAAACTCAGCTATAGTAACCTCTTCCAGAGGAACTGGCCATACTGTTGAAGGAATTGCCATCTACGTCGAGTAAACTATGAGTGGCCAGGAGTTCGATTGGCTATCATATGGATTCGCAACATCTTCATGTTGATTTTCTGGTCCTGGCTTATCGGATCCAAAGAGCATAAAGCGAGCGCTCCACCATAGATACAGAAACTGTGTCCCCAAACCCCTGATCTTATGCGAAAGTTCGTGCCTAGCTGTCGCACAAGACGAGCTTACTTGGGGAATGTCTATATCCATGGTCGTTCGTTCATTTATATCTTTGGAAATCCTGTTACAAAAGCATTTGGGAAACCTGGATTGAGACATATAAGTGAGAAAAAATGAAAGATATTTCAGATAAGAACTTTGGCCTTATTATAGCGTCTATTCTTCCTGGGTTCATCCTCTTATATGGATTATCATTTTCAATTCCACAAATATCTACTTGGTTATTAAGTAATACACCGGAAAACACTCCCAAAATAGCAGGTTTTCTTTACACTTCGCTGGCGTCGTTGGCTTTAGGTATGACGACAAGTGCTTTTAGATGGCTATTGATTGATCACGTAATGCATCTTATTGGGGTAAAATCACCAAATATCGATTTTTCAAAGCTTAGCGACAGAGACAAGTATTCAGCATTTTTAGGTCTAGTTGAAAATCACTATAGGTATTATCAATATTACTCCAATACGCTAGTATCTATACTCATTTCCTCAATATCTTATATTATTGTAAAACAGGAATTACCCCAATATTACTTTGTAGTTTTGGTTATCGCCATTTTAATCACACTTTTTTTTGCATCAAGAGATGCTTTAAGAAAGTATTACAATCGAACAAAAGCTATTCTTAATGAAAAACAAATTATTACACTTTAGGTAAATAAACTAAAAACAATATTTGGAGATAAAATATGACAAATGGGTTTGGTGTAAAAGGCGGCGCAAAGGCAAAATTAATAAAAAAGATATCTGAAGACGCAAACGTAAGCAAAGCAATGGCTGAAAAAGTATTAAATACCACTTTGTTAGGCATCAAGGAAGGTTTGGCTGATGACGGAAACTTAACACTTGTTGGTTTTGGAACTTTTTCAGTAGTAAAAAGAGCTGCCAGAAAGGGAAGAAATCCTCAAACAGGGAAGACAATCAAAATCCCAGCCAAAAAAGTTGTGAAATTTAAACCAGGGAAGAATTTGAAAGATGCGATAGGGTAAAAAATTTCTGAGGGTAAAACTCTGAATACTCTATTAAAAAGCCGGCATAAATCGGGTAGTCGCCGATTTCTCTCCGGCAGCCCTAGAAACGGCAACATTAAAAATGCACCACTCCGATTACTGCCACTGGATTAAGTGGCTATAATGACTGCCAGTCAACCAGAAAGTTAAAATGATCAACTAAATTAGACCAACTCCAGATGTTTTTTTTGTTTTGCGGACTGCCTGCCTAATTCAAACGTTATAGGTTTTAAAAAATCGCTTTTGGATATTGTATTTTGACTTGGAAGATTGAGAAGAATATTGTTTCATCACTACAGAGGAACGCATCATGAAAATAAAGACAACAATAACATGCCTCATTTTGATTATTATTAATCCAATTTTATCATTTGGTTTAGAAACCATCACAGGTTATGCCTGTTATAGATACAGCGATAACGAAAGCATAAATGAAGCGAGAGACATTGCTTTGTCTATGGCTAAAAGGGAGGCGCTTGAAAAATACCAAGTATTTGTTGCTTCAACCACAACCGTTGAAAACTCTGTCTTAATGAATGATTTGATTTCAAGTTTGAGTGCGGGCGTATTGAAAAACCTTCGCATCACCAAAAAAACGGAGGATTTAGATAAGAAAAATGTTTGTAGAGAGATTACTGCAGAGGTTGAACCAGTTGAGATAAAACAAAGGATTGTCTCAAAAATAAATGTATATAAACAGAAGCACTCAAACTTTCAATCTGGTTTGCCTGAAAATGAAAGATTAAAAGTTTTGAAGGTTATGACTGTAGCACCACATACTTCGGACTATATTGGAGCGTTAAAAATTGTAGTCAAGTGTAAAATAAAAAATTGGCCTGTTATGAGACTTACTTACTACGACAAAGACGGCATACCAGAAGGAATGTATAAGCAAGAGAAAACGTGCTCCCATATTGGCGATATAGTGATTTATCACTTGAACTATAAAACACCTGATTATTCTTTTGAGATTATTGATTGATATCGGATATATTTGATATGAATGGATTATAATAATTTATCGCTTTCAATATTTTCATTCATAAAAATTGACTTACCTAATTTTAACGACTAAACTTCCGTCGAAGTTAGAGTTTTTAAGGGCTCCAAACAAACAAATAACGAAAGGAAACATATGAAAAAGTCATTTTTTCTACTCATGCTCATTTTGCTGTCAGTATCTGTAGTCTACGGTGGGGATGTTTATGTAAGAGGGTATCAAAAAAGTGACGGAACATACGTCCAGCCGCATTACAGAACAAGTCCCAATTCAACAAGGAATGATAATTATTCAACAAAAGGGAATATAAATCCTTATACTGGCAAGGAAGGGACCAAAGAAAGGGACACTTATTCTTCTCCAAAAACCTATGATACTTACGACACTAAGCCGAGAAAGAAAAGTTCTGCTTGGGGGGATTAGACCTAGAAGGCTTTTATTAACGGAGCAAAAAGGATCAAAATAAGTAGCGCCATGAAAAAATGGTTAGAGGTCTTGTCAGTATTGTTGATAGGGATTTGCTTTCCAGATTTCATTTACACTCAGCAATGCATCAACTACAACCGCTCAGACTATCATCACTGGATCGACGCTGATAACGACTGCCAGTCAACCAGAAATGAGGTCTTAAAAGCAGAGAGCGTGATTCCCGTCTCATTCAAAACCAATTCAAAGTGCAAGGTCGCATCCGGCAAATGGATTGATCCTTACACCGGCCGGACCTTCAACAACCCCGGGCAGTTGGATATCGATCACGTTGTCCCCAAGTGCCAAATCCCTTGGTGCACAGTTTTTCGGGCGGAATCCTCCTCGACAGGATGTTACTGGTATTTGAGTGACCCTTGCGGTACCATCCCAACCGTTGCCGAATTGACTGAACAGTCCGGTCCAGCTTAAAAAGGGAAAATATCCTTCCGGTTACGGTGGGTCATCAGCTGCTGTATGCGGATTCCAGCTGGTCCAGCCGCTCCAGGTCCCATTGCAGGTCCAGTTCCTCGAAGACCACCCGGGCTTTTTGCAGGTAGGTCCGGCCGTCAATGCCGTCGAGTTGTTTGAATGTAAGCGCTAAAACAACCGCTACTTGTTTTCACCTGGCTTCGGTTGCATCATGATACTGGGGGAGAAGAGGTCGCAGCTGATCGTTCGTTTCAGCAAAAGGAAGTTTCTCAAATAATAATTTGAGGTATTCAAAGGGATTCAGATTATTTGCACGGGCAGTTTCAATGAGGCTATACAGCCCGGCACTTGCTTCAGCGCCGGCTACCGTATCATTAAAGAGCCAGTTTTTTCGCCCGACAACAAAGGGCCGGATCGCATTTTCTGCAAGATTATTGTCGGGAGTAACAATGCTGTGATTGACATAAAGAGTCAGTGCCATCTTCGTTACTGTCCTCCATCGACTGATGGTATCGGGATCGGATCGCTCCTGTGATCGCTGGAAGCGGGACTATGTCATCGAGGGAGCCGCAGAGCTGACCCTCCATCAGTTGTACCGGACCATGTCGCTGCTGGGAGAGCCCCTCGCTGATCAGGAGGATGCGACCCCTTTCAGCCCGCGCTGTTTCAAGGACTTGATCGAAGAGGATCTGCACTTCGCCCGACGGGACCTGCTGACCGAGTTGGAACTGGTCTTCTTCGACACCACCTCGATCTACTTCGAGGGGGAGGGCGGCAAGACGCTGGGTGAACGAGGGCACTCAAAGGATCAGATTCCTGGCGCTGGTCCTGCGTAAAGAACTGCAGCGGTGGCTTGCCGTTCGCAGCGAATGCCTCAGCATTTGGGGTAAGGTGTTCAAGGCTGTCGGCGTGGCTATTCCACAGACCATTCGCGAGCTCTGATCCCCAGAGATTGACAAATGCAGTATGGATAGCTTTTTCATGGGGTCTATTTGTATGAAATCTTGTTATTATTACTATTTCATTTTTCAACTATTAAACTTGAGCCTAGTGCAGCATGCAATTCTGGAGTGCTTACCGGAATGAAAGCGGCCCGTCGAGTCAATAAATAGCCGCTTTTTCCAACCTATGCAGGTCTCACAACCTGCTGGTCGGAATTAAGCGTATCATGATTTTTGGTCAACAATAGGCTCAGGGTGAAAATGTGGCGCGGATGGTGGCAGCGGTTTCGTCGTCCAGTTGATGAACCCTGAAGCGGATTTCCCCATCTTTGATGCCGACTATGGCGGGATAGACTATTTTGTTGCCGAAAAACTTTTTCGCCAGGCGACCGAACGAGTCATGGTAGAAGAATTGAACCGGTACGTCGCGGCGCGCGGCAAACTCTCTGATGGCCTCCTTTGAATCGTTTTTAAGTGGGTCGACAAACAGCAGTTTCACATCCTTCAGCCCGTTCTTTTCCTGCACCAGGCGATACAGCTCCGGCACTTCAATCTTGCAGGGAGCGCAATCCACGTAAAAGAAGCTGATAATAATTCCTCCCTGATGGCTCTGGCTGATAAACCGATCTCCGTCCAGGCTGCTGATCCAGAAACGGGGCGCTTTTTCTGCAGAGGCTGCTGCTGGGATGAGAAAAATTGCCATTAACAGGATAGCCGCAGTAAATGCCCTGCTGAATAAGCCGCTCACATTCATTTGCGTTCCATGGGTTAACACTCGGTTGTTTACCAGGCTGCTGCTGACTGCATGGTCGGAGCATCACAGACTGATTTCGGGGTTTCCTTCCAGCGTGGGCTGTTGTTTTTTAAGGGGACCCATGGCCCTGGAGACGTCCTCAACCCTGGGAGAAATATCGTTGTATATCTCGATAAGATTATTCTTGTCCGCCAGCATGGCTTTCATCACAAAATAGGAAAACAGCCGATGTTTCTTCGTGGGATACATATTTGAATACTGGGTTTTTTGACCGGCGGCGAGCACAGCCATTTTATGCTGGTCAAAGCTGACCTTTTTCGGGACCAACCGCGTTGCCGCAACCCCTTTAATAACCGACTTATCGTCGGTAGCCCCACTGAAACAGCTGTCCACAAAGGCAATCACCTTTTCGGCCTTTGAATCGGTCAGTGTTTTGTAAAAATTTCTCAGCATGAAAAAAGACTCATCCTGGATGTAAGCTGCCATGGCATCCTGAGGCAGAATATAAGGCTCCGGCTCGCTGTTCTGGTTTTTCACTGGTACCCCGTGCCCGTTGTAGTAAAAATAGATCGTATCCCCCTCCCTGACGTTTTCCAGCAGCAGTCTCACTTTATTCTTAATCTCCCCGGCGGTGGCATCGTCGTCCAGCAGCAGAAAACTGTTTGCCTGCTTTACCCCGTATAAATGCTGCACAACACTGGCGAACAACTCGGCGCTGCGCCTGGCGTATCGGATATGATCGGTATTGCGGTATGTCTGGATGCCGATGACTAGCAGCCATTTTTTCGGATTCTTCGGTGCGGCTTGGGTCGTGGCCAGCAGATCCGGGATATCGTCACCATACGCCTGATCCATTGTGCGTTTGAGCTGAGACACCCGGGTAACAAATTCGGCCGCAGCTACCTTTGGCCATTTTTTCACGATCTTGTCAGCCACCCTGCTGAAGTCCAGGCTCTGTTTTTCCTGGTCGTCGCTCCAGCGGCTGACGGGCAGGATCTGTTGTTTCAGGTTCAGGTCGACCCCTGCCGTCTGGAGAGCCCCGTTTTCAAAGCGCCAAGTTGACAGATTCAGCTGCATGACGGCCATCCCCTGGTACATCATGGTCACTTTCTTCTGCAGTTCCCCCGAAAGCCGGGCAGTCACCACCAGAGCCGAATCCAGTTTCGACTGCATCAACCAGCCCCGCAGTTCATCCTCGGGATTGCCGGCAGACACGGAAAAAGTCTCATCAACTGTCATTCCGCTCCCGGCCAGCTCCGCAAGAATTTTTTCCTGCAGAATTCTGCCGGTCTCCGTTGAACGGCTGTCCATGCGCCCGTCCCCGCTTTCGATAAAGGCCAGGAAGACCGGAATTTTCATGTTGTTACCCACAGACGCAACAGACGTCCCCACAGGTGACAGAAGCAGAACGCAGCCCACAACCATCAACATTCGTCTCAAGCTATTCTGTTTCATTTTCGCTCTCCTTTTTGTCGGGTATGCATCATGCGACCGCTTAACCGGCAGCCATCAATATCCCCAATCAATGCCCCGAACTGGTAGGCATTTTCACTGGCCAGGAGCTTCTCATCAATGGGTTCGTAACGATCGAAATCCCTAGGAGAAGGGCACAGGACAGCCAGGTACAGATCACGGGTGTTCGTCTGGCCTTCCGGGATGTCCGCAATCAATCCCTCATAGTTGTTAAGGTCCGGATAGGTTAGGTTTGTTCCTCCCTCCACCCGCACATTGGTCCGCAGGGAGACGGTTTGCCCGGTATTATAGACAACGAACAATGAAAGATAGCCTGTCTCCTGGGATGCAACACGCAGGTGAAAATAATCCCCCCGGGAAACCTGCTGTTCCGGCCTGCCCGATGAGTTGACGACTGTCTCAAGAGAAACGGCGACGTCCCGCTGGCCGGACCACAATTCTGTAAAATCAGCCTGGGACAACCGGATCATGCGATCACCAATGGCTACGTACCAGAGCCCCCGGGTTCGCACCAGGCTCAGCGCTGGCTCACATCCCAGGGCGGATTTCAGCTTCTTCGCCAGGGGAGTCCCCGCATAATAGGGTAACCGGTTGCCTGGGGAGCAGATATCACCGACGTCAGCCTCAATCTCGTACAGAATTTTCCGGGCGATGGGCAGGTTCACGAACCGAAGGGCGATGAAATATTGATCTCCAACCACCTGCTGCTTCAGCACCCGGACATCATCCAGCTCCATGCTGGCCTGTTCCCGAATCTCGGCTAGCACCTCGTATTTGCAGTCCATCACGGCATCCGGATTCTGGCGGCAATTCTGGATCTCCTTCCAGTTGGACTCAACAATGACATTGATCTTGCGGACGACGTCCGATCGCGCTCTCCGTTTCGCCTCCTCCATGGTCCCGGCATCACCGTAGCCGATCACTTCGAAGGACTGCCCCCTCAAGCCCTGTTCAACATACCAGGCGGGTGCTGCCGGCTTTTCCTGAACCATGCTGCAACTGTTGATAAACAACAGGATCAGAATCAGAATCAGATAAACCGGATTTCTTTTCATTTGGAAATCGTCTCAACGTTTTTTCAGAAACGGACGGGATAGTCAAAGGCACATAATTGAACCAAAGCGATTGCTGTTCATACAGATACCTGTTTTACTTTGTATTGTCAATCAAAAAATTTTCTGTTTATATAGAAATTCAGATATTTACATGAAGGATCCGCACTTTAATGCAGGTATTCTATCTACGTGCACCGATCAGCTTCCCCGACCCTGTGAACTTATCCGCTACCATGCCTGATTCATGTCCGGATTTTGTCTTTCCCCTGTGCGGCATTATGCTGAAAAAGACGATTTAGAACAATAACAATGGTAGAATCAATGATCAGAAACTATTCGCTGGATTACTAGTATCGTGTTTCAAAAGTTTTCTACCTGAAACTGGCATTTTAAGCTGCCTTTTCATGGGTTAATTCATGATTTGTTAATAGAGAATACATCGATTGTATTCTGTCCCGGCGTTCTTTCACTTTTTTGTCCCTGATGTTCTCTGTTTCGATGGTGTCTATAACGGAG
>JAHJRI010000184.1 GCA_018830885.1 bacterium
AACTTGATGACTGTGGCGACCCCGCCTTGTTAGTTTGCTGAATAGTTACGAAAAATGATGAATCTCGATCAGGCAAGTATTTGCGGAAGGGGTATCTTGGGGGCAGGAATGAAGCCCCATCTTGATTAGTCGATCGTCGTCAAGATAGGGCTATGGGCTGTTATCTTCTTCTGTTGCTCAAGCATCATATCGATTCATCATTGAGATTAAACCAGAGTGGTTACTGACCATTCAAAAACTCATCGACATCGGAACTGACATCATTAATCATCCAGGAATTTTCAAAACTTTTTTCATCCGCCTTGATATGATTGATTTTTCCGCCGTTTTTAAGATACGCGGCAATCGCTTCTTCAATATACTGCCGGTTGGGGTCAAAAGAGATGGTTCCTTTTCTGGAACGTCTTTTATTGACAAAAGGTTTTTTCACGATCATTTCTTCTCCTTCAGTATTATTCATTTTTCAAGTCGTTTTATGCTATCAGTCAGGGTCGTTTTTTGTAGGTTTCAACCGACAAACAGGGTTGAACCGTGTCTGTTTCAGTGTTTCGAAAATACCGTTGCCAAAAGCATGCCCAATATTAATTTCCTATATTTTCAATGTGTTAATAATTATTAAGCGGCCAAAATATCATGTCCCTAAAAAAACATGGGTCAATTTGGCCGAAAAAGTTGACAAAAATGAAGGTCTTTTAAAAAAATGAGTGAAAATAATCGATAATTTGGCGATACTCAATTCTGGTCACCTAAAGTGGTCGATTTTTTTTCCATGTCGGCGTGGACCCTCTAGCACTGAGGAATCAGCAGCTTACGAGGCTCTGAGGCAGGCGGAAACCCTTATCAGATACCGATTTCGCTGCCCATGCGCTACCAAATCTGGCAGACTGGTTCAAAAAAACCTGGTATCTATTCAGTTCAATTTCCGCTCAGCCCCGAAGGTATTGTGTTTCAAGAACCTTGGAAGCCATGGATGACTTCCAGGAGCTCCAGGAGGATACATGCGTTTCTTGAAACACAATACCTTTGGGGCGTATACAGGTGAATAGTTACAAAACCTGCAACATTCGTCATGTCATACTCTGATACAATCACAACAACCATGTTTCACAGCAAACTGGAAAAATTATGATCGATAAGCCGTTCAGTCCGCCATCCGTTGCATCCATCAGTCGTCACTACGACAAAACGAATCTTGAACAGGAATTTCGACGGTCACTGGACGCAGCCGGAAAAGAGATGTCACAGTTGACGTTGAGCGACCTTGAATCCCTTGATGAACTGCACATAGGCGGTAAAGCAGCCACGCGAAGCCTGGGCAGTAAAGCTGGCCTGACAGCCAGCAGTCTTGTCCTGGATGTTGGCAGTGGTCTTGGGGGTCCGGCTCGAACACTGGCAGCTGAGTTTGGTTTTTCGGTCATTGGCCTGGATATTACTGAAGCTTTCAGCCGGATGGCCCGGATCCTGACACAGAGCGTCAACCAGGGTGACACCGCGCTTTTTCTGGGCGGTGATGCCTTACAGATGCCTTTCCGATCAGGCGTTTTTGATGGTATCTGGAGCCAGCACTGTTCAATGAACATTCCGGACAAGGAACGGCTTTTTTCCGAGTACTTTCGGGTTCTGAAAAAAGGGGGTCGTCTATTGATCCACGATGTCGTTGCCGGCGACCAGAGTCCCATTAAATTCCCGGTACCCTGGGCCACAGATGAGACCCTCAATTTTCTGTCAACCGAATTGTCATTAAGATCTCAGGTCGCTTCCGCCGGTTTCACAGAGATTTTCTGGCAGGATATTTCAACAGTTGCCCTCGAATGGTTTGATCAGCAGAAAGCCCGTCATGGCAAGGGGAAGCCGCCCCTTCTCAGCCAGAAACTGGTCTATGGCGACAATCTGCTGACCATGGTTCACAACATGATAACAAATTTACAGGAGCACCGCATGCGGGTGGTTGAAATGATCCTCCATCGTTAAATCAAGACGGAAAAAATCATTTGCCGACCTTACTGTTTTTCTTTAAAATACCCCTAAAGGGGCTTATGTATCCCCGTGCAGTCACTATTCACCGCTGTTATCGAAGCGAAGGACCCTTTTCAGGACTCTGCTCCAGATAGAGATTCAATATGGCAAGATCACCCAAAGCTATCCTGAAGACACCAATCAAATTGAAAGATGAATCCGAACAGGACCCCTTAAACCCGATGGTCATCCTGGTGCATGTCCTGCGTCGCTATCTGTCTGAGATCAAGAAAAAGCCCAAGTACGCTGTCGATGATTTTTTCCAGCGCATCCGCAAGGAAATCAACCAGTCCGTCAGACAGACCCAGGGAGAAGAAAAACTGGCCACTTTCACCCGGTTTATCGACCTGCTCCATCAAAAACATGGGGGATTGCTGAAAGGGATCGCCTCCTCCGACCAAATGCGGGAAAAAGAACGTCTGGCGATTCAAAAGATCTACCAGTCCAGTGGATCTGACCAGGAGATCCAGCAGCTCCTGAAACTGCTCAATGCAATCAAGAAAGACGAAGCCTTCAGAAAGCGGATTGACAAGCTGGTCAACCTGCTGGACATGAACCAGCCGGTCACAGCAACGACTCCGCCGAAATTCGGCGAATTTCTGTGGCAGCTGCATGCCAAGAGCCACGATTTTAAGCGATTGATATCCCATATTTTTGAGAAGGCGGCGACATCGCACCGCATGTCAAAACTGATGGCCGCCATTTTTCTGGCCCTCGCTGAGGACAAATCAACGTCGATACTGGCAGAGATGTTTCCGGAACTGATGGCCATCAATGGCAGCACCAGCGCTTTTGTCAAAGTGTATGCGAATATGTTTCTGTCCACCCATACCGGTGAATCCGAGCTCGAACATGTCAGAAGAGTCTCAAGGTTATTCCGGCAGGAGCTGACATCTAGTAGTTTTATAAAATATTTCAACTATTTACCCTCCAACAAGCTTAAGCCAGCCAACCATCCATTGGAGCGCATATTAAGAACTCTGATCGATCGTTATCCTGATTTTCTACATCTGCTGACCCAGCAGATATTTATCGATTCCCCCAGTGATATTCTGCCCCGTATTCCGCTGGATCTTGTCAGACGGGGACTGATCGTCATTTACAAGTACTCCGAAGAGCAGGCCGACGCCTACCTGGCCAAGTTCATGGCGTCCATCACCTTTTACTATCAGACATACCTGCCAGCCGATAAAAAAAACCAGTCCTATTTTTATCTGATGATTGCCGCCTTGAGCAAGTACACCCATGAGCTCCTGGAAGCGATTTACGAAAGAAAAATATTCCGGGACAGTGAAATCAAAACCTGGATGCCCCTGCTCGATGCCATCCGCTCTTTTCACCAGACGGATGACAAAGAAGCCAAAGCCAGGGAAATATGGGATATCCTGGTTCCCATTCGCCAGAAAAAGGAAATTCGGGATCAGCTGACACTGATGAACAACCTGACCAACGTCAGCTCTGCTGCCTATTTCAAGGATTTTATCCCCGTCATTACCAGGTTGACCACGGACAAAGAGAAGTTCAGGTTGATCTTTGATCACATCTTTGAACAGGCCCGGCTGGATAAAGCGCAGTTTCAATCCACCGTCGACTGGCACGCGAATCTGCTCAACAATATCATCCGCTACCTTAGCGACATTTCAATCACATCGGATCCGGAGACACTGCCAATCCTGAACAAGCTGGTGCGGGGCTGGCTTTATGTATATGAAAGATATCTATTCGAGTTAATTGGACTTCTCTCGGAAAAAAACCTGAGTACGGTTCGCGGGCTGATCAACTATCTCTTCACCTATTTTCCAGAGACACTGGTCAAAGTCATCCAGTCCCTGATCAGGATGACAGATGACGATCACAAAGATGAGGCTGCCGGAATTATCCAGTATATCCATACATCATTGCTGGAACAGGCCCATTTACCCGGTATGTCAGCAACAGATACGCAGCAGGAGATTGAGACGATCGGTCAGCTCTTCGATGACTGCTGTAAGGATATCGGGGAGCTTCATGAGCACTGGGAACAGTTCATCTTTTCAGAAGCCTATAAGATGAGCATCTCCAACCTGCTCAAGGTGGAAGTCCAGGAGGAGGAACAGAATTTTGAAAATGGTGAGAAGGGCAGCAATCTGCCGGTTCTGATACACTCATTTATTCAGCAGGCAGTAAAAATATTCAATATTCCCAATTTCGCCAACCGGGCAATTGGGAATTTTTCTGACATGCTGGAATGGGCTGTGGATGAGATGCACGATGCCCAGACCGATTCCGGGGCTCTGCTGGAAAACGTCCGCCGGCTGCACAGTGCATTTACGGAACACTATCGCTTCTCCCCGGTTTCCAGCAGTTCTGTTTTTCACAACTTTGCGTACAAGAACGAGTTTGACCATTTCAGTTTCTGCTTCCTGGTATACGCTGTCGGCAAAGTACTGGGCTGGGATGAATTGTTATTCCGAAATTCCTGGCGGGATATTACCATCACCGTCAATGGGGGTTCGTTTGATCTGGAGCTGAAGAAGAACATGATTGTCAACTCAACCGCGATGATCAACAACAAATCCAGGTTTTTCAAGGATCTGAACAGGCTGTTTGAACCCCTGAAGGCGGAGACGGCTGTTGAGGTTTTCTTCCATCTTAAAAACGGGATTGCACTGGCTGACACCCGTCGTTACAGGCTGGCCATCATCTCCCTCGAAAAAGCCATCAGCCTGCACAAAACAAACATCTATGCCCACTACTGGAGAGCCCTGGCACTAAAAAAGGCAAAGATGAATCTGGAGCAGTATGAAAATCATATCGCGGTGATCGAGAAGTACTATCCCAACTCCAATGAGGTCGAGAACCTCAAGCGAACATCTTACTAGCAGCCATCCAGGATCGAACCAGACCGCGGGCCTGCCGGAAAATCCCTCCGGGTCGGAAGATTGATCTGCAGATATGGCTGCCGGAAGATCCCGAACGGTGTCCAACCCTTAGGACACCCGACCCTCAACCGGAAACATCAACCAGCGACATCCAACCATGACCGAATTCAGAAAAACGATCTGTCCCTTGGACTGCCCTGACAGTTGCGGCATTGTTGCAACTGTTGAAAATGGTCGTATCATGCATCTGCAGGGAGACACCGAACACCCGTTTACGCGGGGATTCCTGTGCCGGAAGATGCGGCACTATACCGACCGAATCTACTCCGACAATCGGATTCTTTACCCCCAGGTCAGAACAGGCAGCAAAGGCAGTGGCGAATTCAAACGGGTTTCCTGGGAAACGGCCTGGGATATTCTGGTTGCCCGACTCCGCGAGATTCAGACGGAGCATGGCAGCGAGGCACTCCTGCCATATTCCTATGCCGGCAATATGGGGCACATCAACCGTTGGGCCGGAGAGGCCTTTTTCCACCGCTTTGGGGCCTCCCGGCTGAAGCGCACGATCTGTTCCGCTGCGGCCGGGGCAGCCTGGCAGGCACACTGCGGCGAAAAAGCGGGTTCCGATCCTGAAACAGCCGCCGATGCAAGCCTGATCATTGCGTGGGGAATCAACATTAAAACAACCAATGTCCATTTCTGGCCCATTGTGCAGCAAAGTCACAAAAGAGGGGGGCAACTGGTCGTTATCGATCCCTATCGCAATAAAACAGCCAAGGCCGCTGATCTCTATCTTCCGATACAACCCGGTGGAGATGTGGCCCTGGCCCTGGGGGCGCTTAAGCTGATCCTGGAGTGCAGAGCTGAAAACCGGGCTTATATTGAAAGCCAGACCTCAGGATTTGCGGAATTCAGCGACAATGTGGCAGATATCACTTGGACGGACATTGAAACGGCTTCCGGACTCAGCAAAGATCAGATCACAGCCTTTGCTGAACTCCTGAAAAAGAATCCCCGGACGTTTATCCGTATTGGTATCGGGATGACCCGCAATACGGGCGGTGCCATGTCCGTCCGGGCCATCCTCAGCCTGGCGGCTGTCCTGGGACTGTTTGATGGGACAGCAGGACGGGGCGTGCTGCTCTCTTCGCGGGCATTCTACGGAAACAGTGAGTCCCTGATTCACACCAGACTGGCTGAAAAACAGACCCGGGAGGTGAACATGGTTCAGCTGGGGCACGCCCTGACCCTTTTGAAACCAGCTATTCATGGATTGTTTGTCTTTACCAGCAATCCCCTCAGTGTGGCCCCGGATTCATCGATAGTCAGAAAAGGATTGGCGCGGGAGGACCTTTTTACAGTCGTTCACGAACAGGTCATGACCCCCACCGCCCGTTTTGCTGATCTGCTCCTGCCGGCAACCACATCGTTCGAGAACAGTGATGTGTATACCGCATATGGCCATTTCCAGATGGGTATTACCCAGCCGGTAATCCCTCCGATCGGGGAAGCCATCAGTAATTTTGACCTGTTTCAGACCCTGGCCAAAAAAATGGGATATACCGATCCTCCTTTTCTGCAGTCAGTGGATACGCGGATTCACTCATTTTTAAGAGATCTGTCGGGAATCGATGACGCAGTCGACACCTCAGCCATTGCTGCGGGCACATGGATCAGTTCCATCCATCGACACGCCGCTCATCCCAAGAACAGGACCCGGTTTTATTTTGTCAGTCGTAAAACCGCTCCCGGCACTCCCGCTTTCGCCTGTTTGATGCCGCTTTTGGAATTCAGCGACCCCGATTTGCGGTCACGATATCCCCTGAAACTCATTACACCGCCAGCTCCCCACCTTCTCAACAGCACCTTCGGGGAGTCCTATGCGGAAGAAACAGGACAGCTGCTAATTCACCCACAGGATGCGAGTGAGAGAAAAATCGTCACCGGGGACAGGATCCGGATCAGCAACCATCGGGGAGAATCCGTCCGGGAGGCCCGGGTCAGCATCGATACACAACCCGGACTGGTAGTGGCAGAAGGAATTTACTGGGGAAACAGGGCCAGTGAATATACCGGGATCAATGATCTTACATCCCAAAAAACCACCGACCTGGGACAGGGCAGTACCTTCCATGAATCGCTCGTTGAGGTCGCTGGTATGTCTCAGAGGTAAGCATCCGTCTCCAGCAGGAACCTGCGTCCCGGACTTCGCTCCGCTCGGGTTCCCTCTCTCAGGGGAGGGTACCAGGACGCCCAAGCGGAAAAACCGGGACCCGCTAGAGGATCTGGCTGAGGAAGAGTTGGGTCCGTTCGTGCTGGGGGTTATCGAAAAAGGCAAAGGGTTCGTTGGTCTCGACAATCTCACCGAAATCCATGAAAACCACCCGGTGGGCTACCGTTTTAGCGAATCCCATCTCATGCGTAACGACGATCATGGTCATTCCACCCTCTGCCAGCTCGATCATGACATCCAGAACCTCCTTGATCATCTCCGGGTCAAGCGCAGATGTGGGCTCGTCAAACAGCATGATTTCGGGCTTCATGCAAAGGCTTCGTGCAATGGCCACCCGCTGTTGCTGGCCACCTGAAATCTGACCGGGATACTTCAACGCTTGTTCCGGTATATGAACCGTCTCCAGGTAATGCGTGGCAAGTTCTTCAGCCTCTTTTTTGGGCATTTTTCTGACCCAGATCGGGCCCAGGGTCAGGTTTTCCAGGATCGTCAGATGGGGGAAGAGATTAAAGTGCTGGAATACCATTCCCACTTCGGCACGAACCTTCTCGATATTCTTCAGGTCATTTGTCAGTTGAATCCCGTTGACCTCGATGATCCCTTTCTGATGCTCTTCCAGGCGGTTAATACAGCGAATCATCGTGGATTTTCCCGATCCGGACGGACCACAGACAACAATCCGTTCCCCTTTTTTCACATTGAGATTGATATCCTTCAGCACATGGAAGTCTCCATACCACTTGTGCATATTGGATATCCGGATGATAATGTCGTCCACGACTGGTGAATTCTCTTTTTGACCGTCAGTTACCATATGGCTTTTTTAAATTTCGGTTGCCTGATCGGAATTGAAAACAATCCCTGCCTGATCAATCCGGTGTTTTGTAATCCAGTTCAGCTTCCAGACGCCTGCTGTAGCTGGACATCAGGTAGCAGAACAGAAAATAGATCAACGCGATAAAGATATAAATCTCACTGCTGCTGCCCATCCATTCCGGATTGGACAGTGCTGACTTGGTGGTGTTCAACAGATCGTACAGGGCAATAATCACCACCAGAGACGTATCCTTGAAGGCTGAGATCAGGATACCCACCGAGGGCGGGATGACGATCTTCAATGCCTGGGGCAGAATGATCAGACGCATGGTCTGATAATAGTTCAAACCAATGGACTCTGCTGCTTCATACTGGCCCCGATCAATCGCCTGCAGTCCCCCCCGGACCACTTCTGCGATATAAGCAGCTGTAAAAAGAATGATGGCCACCTGGGCCCTCAGGATCTTGTCGATGTTTAGGTCTTTTGGCAAAAAGAGCGGAAACATGATCGACGACATGAACAGGAGGCTGATCAGAGGGACCCCTCGGATCATCTCAATATAGACAATGCACAGAGAACGGATCCCCAGCAGCTTTGACCGACGTCCCAGGGCCAGAACAACCCCGAGGGGATAGGCCGCCACCATACCAAAAAATGACAACATCAGTGTCAGTGGCAAACCGCTCCATTTGGCACTTTCAACAGGTTCCAGACCAAAGAGACCGCCTCCCATCAACACGCCCATCAGGAACAGTCCGAATATCCAGGTATAGAGCAGCCATTTTTTCCAGTGATTGCGATTCTTGCTGTAAAGCAGCAACCCGATGAGCATGATCATGGCCAGCAACGGTCGCCACTGCAATTCCGACGGGTAAAAGCCGAAAATGACCAGCCGCAGATTGGCCGGGATGGTAGACCAGCAGGCCCCTGTTGCTTCCTGACAGGCTGCGCCGGTGGTATTCCAAACACTGTCAATGAAGGCCCACCTGATAAACGGGGGAATCACCTGCGAGGCCCCCAGCAGGATCACAATAGTCAGAAAACTGTTGAAATATCCGTTAAAAAGATTGTGTCTGATCCAGCCAATCAATCCCACTTGAGTGATCGGCGGTTTTAAAACCTCCCCGGATTCTTTTTTTAAATTGGGTTTCAGCATATATTATCTTTCCACCAGAGCAATCCGTTTGTTATACCAATTCATGAAAGCTGACGTCGATAGACTGATCGATAGATAGACCAGCATGATCAATGCCACCCCTTCAATTGCCTGACCCGTCTGGTTGATGGATGTCCCTGCAACCGCTACAAAGTCGGGGTACCCGATCGCCACCGCCAGGGAACTGTTTTTGGTCAGATTCAGCATCTGACTTGTCAACGGCGGGACAATGACCCGGAGTGCCTGTGGGAGAATGACCAGCTTCATGATCTGTCCGGGGCGCAAACCAATCGACATGGCAGCCTCGGTCTGGCCCTTATCAATGGACTGGATACCCGCCCGGACAATCTCCGCCACAAAAGCGGCTGTATACAGCACCAGTCCGAAGAGAAGTGCGCCGAACTCCGGGCTGACATTCAGGCCCCCGACAAAATTAAACCCTTGCAGCCTGGGAACGTTCATGGCCATTGGCGCCCCAAATCCAAGCCAGGTCAAGAATGGCAACCCCAGCAGAATGGCGATGGATGTATAAAATACGGGAAACAGTTGACCCGTCTGGGTCTGTCGTTTTTTTGCCCAGCGAGCCAGCAGAAACACCAGAACACAGGCCACCAGAAATGCGGCCAGTATGTACTGGTGCGCTGCATGCGGTGCCGGTACGCCGAAGACAATGCCCCGGTTGGTGATAAAAACGCCGCCCATGGGGTTCAGAGCGCTACGGGGTGAGGGAAACACCTCATAAAACAGCGCATAGAAGAAAAACAGCTGCAACAGGATGGGAATATTTTGAAACAGCTCAATGTAAGCCGATGCAATCCGGGAGACCAGCCAGTTGCTCGAAAGACGGGCAATGCCAATAAATACCCCCAGGATCACCGTCAGCACAATACCGGTCAATGAAACCTTGATGGTGTTGAGAAATCCTACGAGAAGCGCTTTGGCATAAGTGTCTGCCGAAGAGTATTCGATAAGGGACTCCCCGATTTCAAAGGAGGACTCCTTTTCCAGAAAACCAAATCCGGTAGCAATGGATTGACGCTCCAGATTGGCCTGCACGTTTGAAAAAAGGTAGTACCCGATCAGGCCAACAGCCAACAGGGTGACAATCTGATAAATAATTCCCCGCTTGACAGGGTCATACCAGAAAAAGGCTTTGACGGCCGGCTGGTTGTCTTCAGAACTCATATTTGGGTTGGGTTGACGTGCACCGGATCGCTTCCGGTCAGCCTGTCCGGCCGGAAACGATCCGAAGTTGAACAATCCTTATTTGAACGGAGGGGAGTACATGAGTCCGCCATTGGTCCAAAGTGCGTTCAAGCCTCTTTCCAGGCCAACCGTCGTGTTGGGTCCGACATTTCTTTCAAAGACTTCACCATAATTTCCCACCAGCTTGACAATCCGATAGGCCCAGTTTTCTTCGAGTCCCAGCGCTTTGCCGTTCCCGGGAATGACGCCCAGAAATCTCTGAACCTTGGGATCCTTGCTTTCCAGCATCTGGTCCACGTTTTGAGAAGTAATACCCAGCTCTTCTGCGTTGATCAAAGCCAGTACAGCATAGTTGACGATGTCTTTCCACTGGTTGTCACCATGACGAACAGCGGGAGCCAGAGGCTCTTTGGAAATAACATCTGGCAGAATCTTGTATTTCCCAGGATTGGCAGAACCGGCACGAATCCCTGCCAACTGAGAGATATCGGATGTGATCACATCACAGCGACCGGCAAAGAAGGCCTTGGAAAGTTCAGTCGTATTTTCAATCACCACGGGCTTCCAGGTCATGTTCTTGGTTCGGAAGAAATCCGCCGCATTCAGTTCGGTGGTTGTTCCTGGCAATACACAGACAGTCGCCCCACCCAACTCGGAAGCCTTGGAAACACCCAGCGCTTTATCCACCATGAATCCCTGCCCATCATAGTAGTTGACCGTTACGAAATCCAATCCAAGAGCGGTATCGCGGCTCAGGGTCTGCGTGGCATTCCGGGTCAGAACATCGACTTCACCCGACTGCAGGGCGGTAAATCGCTGAACGGCAGTCAACGGGACATAGCGGATACGATTCATATAGTCCCCAAATACCGCGACAGCAATCGCACGGGCCGTATCAACATCAAGCCCTTTCCAGACACCGTTTGAATCTGGCGCACTGAATCCGTGCACACCACCATTGACACCAATTTTAATAAATCCCTCCTTCTTGACTTTATCCAGTGTCTCGCCACCAAAGGTCAGCCCGGCAGTGGCCAAAATCAGTGCGAATAATACAATCAATGATTTAAACAGCTTCATCATTTTCTCCTGTAAAAGGGCCGGTAACATGATGTTACCGGCACAATTTCTGTTTGTTGATAGAAAATAAACCTGTGACATCGTTTAGTTTCCAAAAAAAATTTAGCCATGTTTATCACACCCATTACCGATTTGCAAGATTTTAAACATTCTCTGCGGTTATTTTGTTATTCTGGCTGAAACCGCTTCCAGACCCTGCATTGGCATCCACGGTAAAATTGACCAGTATCAATCTTAACAGATCGGGAAGGGCTTGTCGATAAGCCTCCATGACTGTATTCTGATCGGACGAACACCCCAAAACCGGCAGTTTGAAATCAGCCATCGTCTCATGGTAGGCCAGCGCCATCCATGACCGGAAGAATCGTCAATAAAACCAACTTTTTAATCTGTACAGAGCCGTTCAATGACTGACGACACCAATCCGGATGATTAAAAAATCGGCCCGGTCTGATTTTTTTCCCCCACCATCGGCTGATCGCTCGGTAGCCGTCAAAAAATCAAGTCCTTAATTGAACAATCATAAAAAAACCATCACAGGAGATACCCATTGACACACTCACTGCATGATCTGTTCATGCCAAAAAATATCGCCGTTATTGGGGCTTCCCCACGTAAAAAATGGGGGTGGTCCAACGGTAATGCCTGGATCGCAGGCTCTGTCGCCATGGGTCTGCAGGGGACCATCTATCCGGTGCACCCGACGGCAGACAGTATCATGGGGTATCAAACCTATGTCTCCGTCCTGGATATTCCTGCCCAGATTGATCTGGCCATCTTTACCATCCCACTGGCCGGGGTGATCGATGTCCTGAAGCAGTGTATTCAAAAACAGGTCAAATTTGTTCATCTTCTGACGGCCGGATTCAGCGAAACAGGCAGAGATGAGTTCAAAGGTGCAGAAGCGGAGATCGTGCAGGTGGCACGCGCGGGGGGAATCCGTTTGATCGGCCCCAACTGCATGGGGGTCTACTGCCCGGAGGGAGGGCTGTCCTGGAACGACGGGTTTCCCAGACAATCCGGCTCTGTGGGACTCTTTTCCCAAAGCGGCCAACTGGCCTTCGAAATCATTATGAACACCAAACCCCTCAAGACCCGTTTTAGCAAGGTGGTCAGCTTTGGAAACGCCAGCGATCTCAGCGCTACCGAATTTTTGAACTATCTGGCAGCTGATGAAAAAACAGAAATCGTTGCCGCTTACGTGGAAGGATTGAGGGATGGTCGCGCCTTTTTTGAAGCTGCCCGCGCCATGACCCGCCAAAAACCACTGGTAATCTGGAAAGGGGGTCAGACTGAAAGCGGCAGCCGGGCGACACAGTCTCATACAGCCGCCATTGCAGGATCCCAGGCAATCTGGGAAGCCATGTGTCGACAAACAGGAATTATCTCTGTCCACTCGCTGGAAGAGATGGTCAACACCCTGCAGGCACTGCAAATGATGCCGCTGCCGACCGGAAACAGGGTCGCTGTCCTGGGCGGGGCCGGGGGAGGATCCGTAACCATGACCGATTTTGCTGAAAAAGAAGGACTTATGGTTCCCCAACTGGCTGACACAACCATTGAGCAGCTGGATGCCTTTATTCCGCTGCAGGGCAGCAGTTCCAAGAATCCACTGGACATCATGACGGTGATCTTCAATGAACAGAATTTCTATCGGGTCATTTCACTATTGCGGGATGATCCCAATACGGACGCCCTCATCTTCAATGTCGATCCAGGCTGGATATTCAGGGAACTCGGCCGCTCGGGGATGTACCGGTTTATCGGCAATATTGTGGAATCCGTTCAAATGCTTAAAAAACCCCTCTTCATCACCCTGGACCATCGTGAAAGTCCCGAAATTTCCTTTATCCGGCAGGAACTGCAGGACCTGTTCAACCAGGAAGGCATCGCGACCTTCCCCGATTTTTCGATGACAGCCCGTATCGTCAACAGTCTTAAGAAGTACAGTGATTTCCTGCATGGGTTGACATAGTTCCTCCTGTCCGTATATCGCATACCCAAAGGGGCTGGACCCGATCAATCCTCAAGGCCCGGCACCCCACCGTTTCTCTTGCCGGAAAACCTGTCACTTCCTGCAGGATTTACCCCCCATTTCAGATGATATCGAATCTACTGGTTGTCACGATTGACAGATCAACGCTGCAGTTTGATAAGATACCTGATGGCTCTCTGACATTGACTCATCCAGATCTGCGCCGGTGAAGAGTCGAGTCGCCAGAGCCGCATTCAAGCAGAAGATAGTGCAACCTGTCACGAAAAACCACTGTCCCAGGATCGAAGAACAGCGGCAGACGGTTCCGGTTTCAATTCTTTTGTGAAAATTCAGCAAACAAAAACAACAAGGTACTGTCAAAAGTGTTATAAAAAAACGGAAACAAATCGTCTTCATTAACCAAATCGTCTCCCCCTTTCAACACCCCTCACCCCGGCTAGAGGGATGTTGAAAGGGGGAGATGATTTGTTACTTGGAACAAGAATTGGGGGAAGGTAACCAAAATTCCTGTTTGCCCTAGTATTGAAGCATTTCGATCCGGATTTGAATAATAAATCTGACAGAACCCTTCATTTCGATATTTCCATAAAACGATTGGAAATGTTTCGGAATGCTGTTTTTTATTTAAAAAAGTCAAGTGTTTAGTTCATTTTTTGGGTATTTTTTAACTGAAAAAACCTAACCGGACATTACTGGACCAATTGAGAGCACCTCAGTTTTCAATGGGTTGGAATAAACCGGATGAGATCTCGAAGGAAGCAAATGGGCGGTGAAAATACACGCAAAAAACCTGACTTCTGTCTTGGCGATGGGGGCCACTCAATGTATTGAATCGTAACTTCTCAATAACCTCTGGCAAGCGAAGTAATAGGGCAAGAGGATTTTTCCTGGATAATTGCGTCTGAATTTGATGCAAGGAACCGGATTATGAGCAAAGCTGAAGACGAAAGTTTTTGGACAGGGGATAAACCCAT